>NZ_JBMDIJ010000051.1:0-46733 GCF_057808595.1 Pseudomonas sp. FG98
GCCCTCGGGCACGCGCTCACTCCGCTGTCAGGTTGCGTTCGACCAGGCGCATGCTGTCCCGCCCGCCACGCTTGGACTCGTACAGGGCCGCGTCGCTGCGCTCGATCAGGGCCGCCAGGCTGCTGGGCGGGTAGTCGAACAGGTTGGCGCCGATGCTCAGGGTCACCGCTTGCGGCGTGGCAAAGGCCGCGGCTTCGCGCTGGAAGCGCTCGCGCAAGGCACTGCCCAGATCGACGATGCGCTCGCTGGAGGCATCGCCCATCAGGATGACGAACTCGTCGCCGCCCAGGCGTGCGGCCAGGGCGTCTTCCCGCAGTTCGGCGAGGATCATCTGGCTCAGGCTGACCAGCAGTCGGTCGCCTGCCGCGTGGCCATAGAGGTCGTTGACCAGCTTGAAGTTGTCGATATCGATCAGCAGCAGGGCGCCTGGATGCTGCACCGAGACGCCTTCCAGCAGACGCGGGGCCCGTACTTCGAGGGCGCGACGGTTGTACAGGGTGGTAAGCGGGTCGCGGGCGGCCAGGCGGGCGATGCGTTTTTCGCGGCGGTAGCGCTCGCTGCCGGTCATCGACAGGGCGATCAGCATCAGCGCCACGGCACCTTCCACCAGCGAGACCTGGATGATTTCGCCACGGAACGAGGCCAGGTCGAGGAAAGTCCCGGGGACCATGGCCAGGCCGGCCTTGAGCAGGTAGAACAGGCCGTGGCCGAGCAGGACGAAGCGCAATTGCACGGCGCCGACGCTGAGCGACTTGCCATGGGGGCGCAGCAGCAGGCTGGCGCGCAGGGCCAGGATGCCCACCAGGCCGGAGTTGAAGAAGGTCATGACCTTGGACCACCACGGATCCTCGGGCAGCAACAGCAGCGCGCTCCAGACCACGAAGATCAAGTACCAGGCTCGCGACAGGCGGGTTTCGGTAAAACGCGCCACGCCCAGCAGGAACAGCCAATGGGCGGTCACCAGCAGGCCATTGGCAAACCAGATGCCGAGCACCAGCAGGCCGTTCATGCGCATCAGGGCCAGGGTCGAACCGATGGTGATGGTGGCGAACCCGGCGCTCCAGAACAGCAGCGAGGATTCACGGACACTGCCCCACTCGATCGCCAGATAGAGCGCGGCGGTCGCGGCGAGCACGACGGTGAGGACCAACAGGGTAGGAGGGTCGAGCGTCATCGAATGACGGGCCTTTCTTGTTAAATACGAATGGGACGGGATTGTAAGCTGTTGAAACGTTTTTTCAGAGCACCCCGCGCGTTTTGTCATCCGCGGCGTTTTGCCCCGGCTGGCCGTTCCCGCCCCCGTCTTGTCCGGATCCTGCACCCCGTGTTGGTTGTCCTGCGCCGCTCCCCTGCGAAGATAATGGAAAATCACGTTTGCCGCAGGAGGTGGGTGCCGTTGGGTACGCTGGCCAGGCTTTCCACTCAGGATGAAGCGCTGCGCTTCGATCATTTCACCGTGCATACCGGGCAGCGCCTGCTGCTCGCCGACGGCCAGCCGCTGCGCCTGGGCGGGCGGGCCCTGGATATCCTTCTGGTGCTGCTGGAGCACGCCGGCGCGGTGGTGGACAAGCGCACCCTGCTGGCGCGGGTCTGGCCCGACAGCGTGGTCGAGGAGATCAACCTGCGCGTGCATATCGCCGCGCTGCGCCGGGCTCTGGGCGAGGGCGTCATCGTCAATCTGCCGGGCCAGGGCTATAGCTTTGTCGCGCCATTACAGCGTGACGGTGATGCCAATTTTGTCGCAAGCAATCTGCCGACCCGCCTGGGGCGTCTGATCGGTCGCGACGACGAACTGGCTGCCCTGGCCTTGCTGCTGGGGCAGCGCCGTTTGGTGACCCTGACCGGACCGGTCGGCGTGGGCAAGAGCAGTCTGGCCCTGGTCGCGGCCGAGGATCAGGCCGGGCGCTGGCCAGACGGCACCTGGCGGCTGGATTTCGCCCAGGCATCCAGTGCGCAGGAGGCCCTGGCCAACTTGTTGCGAGACCAGGGCCTGGCATTTATCCCTGACTGTCCCCTCGGCGGCCTGCCCACCCATCTGCTGCAACGCCGCTTGTTGCTGGTGCTGGATCATTGCGAGGCCCAACCAGGCACCAGCCGGCGCCTGGCCGAGGCGCTGCTGGCGTTGGCGCCGGGGGTGAGCATCCTTGCGGTGTGCCGCGAACCGTTGCGGGTGCGTGGCGAGACCCTGCTGCCGGTGTCGCCCCTGGCGGTGCCTCCCGCGAGTGAGGCGCATAGTGTCGAGCAGTTCATGAGTTATGCCGCGGTGCGCCTGTTCGTCAGTCGTGCCCAGGCGCGGCAGCCTGACTTTTGCCTGCGTGAGCAGGATCTGCCGGCGGTCTGGGAAATCTGTCGACGCCTGGATGGCCTGCCCCTGGCCCTGGAGCTGGCGGCAGCGCAGATCGATGTGTTCGCCCTGGTCGGCCTGCGCGCGCAGTTGAACCAGGGCTTGCAGGTGCTCAACCGCGGCCGGCGTACTGCCGAAGCCCGCCACCAGTCGCTGAAGGCGGCACTGGACTGGAGTTTCCAGCGCTTGTCCGACCCCGAACAACAGGTGTTGCGCTGCCTGGCTGGTCTCGGTCGCGGTTTCAGCCTGGAGCAGGCGGTTGCCCATGGCGCCGCTGCCGGTCTCGGTCCGCTGCTGACGGTGCGGGCAGTGGAGCAACTGGCGGCCAAGTCGCTGTTGACGGTAGAGCATGGCCGCTCCGCCTACCGGGTGCTCGACAGTACCCGCTGGTACCTCGGGCAACCGGCGGCGACACCTCAGCCGGCCTGATTATCCTGGTAGCGGCTGGCGTCGCCCTCGCGCAGCGGTAGTTGCTCCAGCAGATGCCGGGCGCGCAACAGCTCGGTGGTAGCGAAGCCTTCCTTGAAGCGGGCATGGACCGGCGCCAGCAACTGGCGCGCCGGCAAGGGCCGCTGCTCTTCCAGCCAGAGTCGGGCCAGGGCCGTGGCGCTGCGCAGTTCCCAGGCCAGTGCCTGCTGCTTGCGTGCCAGGCCCAGGGCCTTGAGCAGCAGGCCTTCGGCTTCCTGGCGGGTGTCAGCGCCGTCGGCCAGTCGTTGCTCGGCAGCCGCGCAGAGCAGGGCGGCGCTGGCCCAGCCGGCAGCGCCGCTCTGTGCTCGTTGCAGCAGGGCCGCGTCCACCCGGCCCGGAACCAGGGTCGCCAGCAGGTCGCCGATCAGGCCGTTGGCCGCGGCGACAGGTTGCTCGGGCGTGTCGAAGGTCCGGGCATAGTGCTCGGCCCAATCGCGGAACAGGCCCACCGAGTGGCGGATCGATTGCTCGCGCAGCAGTCCGACGCGGTCGCGGGCCAGGTCATGCTCGCCGTTGTACCAGGGAATCACGCAACCACTGAGCGCCAGGGTGTAGCACAGGGTGGTGCCGTGGTTGATCTGCAATGCCAGGTCCAGGGCCTGGTTGGCGGTCGCCGCGGCTTGTTCCGGCAGGCCTTGCAGCCAGAGGATCCGTGCCTGCAGGGTGAGGGCGGCGACGCTCTGGTCGTACTGCACGCCGAAACCGTGGGTAAAGCGGTTGAGCCGGCCGCTGTGGGCCATGCGCTGCAAGGCGTCATCGGCTTCGCGGCGAGCCGCGCCCTGATCGCCACTGAAATGCAGGCCGAGGCCACGCAGGCGCTGGGCGCTGAGGGCCAGCAGCGGGTCCTGGCTGAGGCCGCGCTGGTCGAAGTCGCGGCTCAGTTGCAGGGCCTGCTGGTACTCGCCACGGCTCAGGTGCACGGCCATGTTGCCGGAGATTGCCCGTAGCTGGCCGGGCAGGTCGCTGTGCTGCTCGGCCAGCTGCCGGGCGCTGGCGAAGGCTTCGAGGGTGGCGGGGATGCCGCCGTGGTCGTGGTAGCTGAAGGTGCCCATGGCCAGCCGCAGGTTGATTGCCAGGCTGCCCCCCGGATGGCCTTCGGCGTCCAGGCGGTGCAGGGCCTTGCGGATGTACCGGCCATGTTCCGAGAGCAGTGACAATTCTTGCCAGAGGGGCGCCGAGGCAGCGGTCAGGCGTGCGCCCAGCAGACCCGCTTCGGCATTGGCGAAACCCCATTCCAGTGCACCACGCAGATCGTCGAGGCAGCGCGAATAGCGTTCCAGCCAGCGCGGTGCGCTGGTCTGCGCCCATTCCCGCTCGGCCTGCTGCATGATCGCCAGGCAGCGCTCGGCATGGCGCTTGAGCGCCTCGGGCAGTTCGCCGGCCTGTTGCAGCTTGTCCAGGGCATAGCAGCGGGTGGTGTCGAGCATGCGGTAGAACACGTCTTCGTCGCCGACATCGACGTTGAGCAGGGACTGGGTGACCAACTGGCTGACCGCATCACGCACCTGGTCCGGCGACAGGCGTTCGCCCGCCGCCAGGGTCATTGCCGAATTCAGGGTGAAGCCGCCGCGGAACACGCTGAGGCGGCGCAGGCAGGTGCGTTCGCTGTCGGCCAGCAACTGGAAGCTCCAGTCCAGGGTGGCGCCGAGCAGGTGCTGGCGACGCTCTTCACCCGGGGCCGGGAGCAGATGGCGGCGCAGGTCGGCGAGCAGGGCCTGCGGGCCGAGACTGGCCAGTTGCGCAGCGGCAAGCTCCAGGGCCAGGGGAATGCCGTCCAGTTGCTGGCAGATGGCGACCACGGTGGCGAGGTTATCGGGGGTGAGCTCGAACTGTTCCTGGTTGGCGATGGCGCGCTCGACGAACAGCTGCACCGCACCGTAGTTCAGGGCCATGGCCGGGTCGGACGCGGACTCGGGCGGCGGGCATTCGAGGGCATCCAGGCGCTGCACGGTCTCGCCTTCGGCGCGCAGGCTTTCGCGGCTGGTGACCAGGATCTGCAATTCGGGGGCACAACGCAGCAAGTGCTCGCAGAGGCTGGCCACCGAATCCACCAGATGCTCGGCGTTGTCGATCAGCAGTAGCAGATGGCGCTCACGCAGGTGCTCGCACAGGGCGTCCAGTGGTGCCTGGTCGGGCAGGGCGAGGCCGAGCACGCCGGCCAGGTTGCTGACGATGGTGGACGGTGTGTTGAGGGTACTCAGGTCGAGCAGGCGGATGCCGTCGCGGTAGTGCCCGATCAGTTGCTCGGCGACCCGCAGGGCCACGGTGGTCTTGCCGATGCCGCCGGGACCGGCCAGGGTCAGCAGGCGCTGACGGGTCAGTTGGCCGAGTAGTTGATTGACCAGCATCTGCCGACCGATCAGGCGCGTGCGGCGCAATGGCAGGTTGTGCGGTGCCTGGGCCGGGGCCAGGGGCTCGTCGGCTTGTTCGCGCAGCGGCGCGACGAAACTGTAGCCGCGCTGGGCCACGGTGACGATATAGCGCTGGCCGCCCTGGCCATCGCCGAGGGCCTTGCGCAGGGCGGCGATATGCACCCGCAGGCTGATGTCCTCGACCACGGTGTCCGGCCATACCCGGCTCATCAGCTCGGCCTTGCCCAGCACTTCGCCGGGACGTTCCAGCAGCGCCAGGAGAATATCCATGGCGCGCCGCCCCAGGCGCAGCGGGCGGTCGTTTTCAGCGATCAGGCGCTGGCCGGGGAAGACCCGATAGGGGCCGAACTGCACGGCCTGTTCACGGTGACGGCTCACTTCTAACTCCTGACCCTGTTCCGACTATCGGCAAGTTCCCTGAAAGGGCTCTGGCCTGTGGTTTTCGAGCATGTTGGGCAGGTTTGCCCGGCAAGGCAATGCTTCCTTGGGCCTTGATGGCTTTTTGCTCCGTCTACGCTTACCCCGCCTCGCTGGCAAAGCCCCCGGCTAGAGGCCTTCGCCTCAACCGAAAAAGACCTTGCAGCCGCTGTGGGGATAATTAACAACGATTAACTCGTGCTTGACCTGCCCGCCCACAAGAATCACCGAAAAACCATCGGGAAGTCCGTCATGACCGACCAGGATGACCGCAACGACCCGACCCGCCGCCGCCTGCTGGCTGCCGGGTCCCTCCTGACTGCGGCGGCGACCCTGCTGCCGCGGTTGTCCTTCGCCTCACTCACTCCAGACCAAGGACCTGCAATGAATGCCGATCTGATTCTGTTCAATGGCCGCTTCCACACCGTGGACCGCGAGAACCCCGAAGCCACCGCGGTGGCGATCAAGGACGGGCGTTTCATCGCCGTGGGCAGCGACAGCCAGGTCATGGCCGCACGCAGCACCGGCACCCAGGTCATCGACCTCAAGGGACGCTGTGCCATTCCCGGCCTCAACGACTCGCACCTGCACCTGATCCGCGGTGGCCTGAACTACAACCTGGAACTGCGCTGGGAGGGCGTGCCGTCGCTGGCCGATGCCCTGCGCATGCTCAAGGACCAGGCCGAGCGCACGCCGAGCCCGCAATGGGTGCGGGTGGTCGGTGGCTGGAACGAATTCCAGTTCGCCGAAAAGCGCATGCCGACCCTGGAAGAAATCAACCAGGCGGCACCGGACACCCCGGTGTTCATCCTTCACCTGTACGACCGTGCCTTGCTCAACCGCGCCGCCCTGCGCGTGGCCGGCTACACCAAGGACACGCCGAACCCGCCGGGTGGCGAGATCGTCCGTGACTCCCGTGGCGAGCCGACCGGCATGCTGGTGGCGCGGCCCAACGCGATGATCCTCTACTCGACCCTGGCCAAGGGGCCGAAGCTGCCGCTGGAATACCAGATCAACTCGACCCGCCAGTTCATGCGCGAGCTCAACCGGCTTGGCCTGACCAGCGCCATCGACGCCGGCGGCGGTTTCCAGAACTACCCGGACGACTACGAGGTGATCGAGCACCTGGCCAAGGAAGACCAGTTGACCGTGCGCATCGCCTACAACCTGTTCACCCAGAAGCCCAAGGAAGAGCTGGCCGACTTCAAGAACTGGACCGGCAGCGTCAAGTTGCACCAGGGCGACGACATGCTGCGGCACAACGGCGCCGGCGAAATGCTGGTGTTCTCCGCCGCCGACTTCGAGGACTTCCTCGAACCGCGTCCGGACCTGGCGCCGTCGATGGAGCAGGACCTGGAACCGGTGGTGCGTCACCTGGTCGAGCAGCGCTGGCCGTTCCGCCTGCACGCCACCTATGACGAATCCATCAGCCGCATGCTCGATGTGTTCGAGAAAGTGAACCGCGACATTCCGTTCAACGGTCTGCCGTGGTTCTTCGACCACGCCGAGACCATCACCCCGCGCAATATCGAGCGGGTCCGTGCTCTTGGCGGCGGTATCGCGATCCAGGACCGCATGGCCTTCCAGGGCGAATACTTCGTCGACCGCTACGGCGCCAAGGCCGCCGAAGCCACTCCGCCGCTCAAGCGCATGCTCGCCGAAGGTGTGCCGGTGGGCGCCGGTACCGACGCCACCCGCGTCTCCAGCTACAACCCGTGGACTTCGTTGTACTGGATGGTCAGCGGCCGCACCGTCGGCGGCCTGGCCCTGCACCAGGAAGGCCTGCCGCGCTCGACCGCGCTGGAGCTGTTTACCCATGGCAGCGCCTGGTTCTCCTCCGAGCAGGGCAAGAAGGGCCAGATCAAGGTTGGCCAATTGGCCGACGTGGCGGTGCTCAGCGCCGACTTCTTCAGCGTCGAGGAAGAAGCCATCAAGTGGATCGAATCGGTGCTGACCGTGGTCGGCGGCAAGGTGGTCTACGGCGCGGGCGATTTCCGCAATCACGGCCCGCTGGACATCCCGGTGCTGCCGGACTGGTCGCCGGTGGTCAAGGTCCCGGGCCACTGGCGTCCGACCTCGCCGTTGCAGGCCCAGGTGCACCAGTGCAGCGGTCCGTGCGGAGTGCACTCGCACAGCCACGAGCGTGCGCGCCTGTCCAATGTACCGGTCAGCGACTTCCAGGGTTTCTGGGGCGCGTTTGGCTGCTCCTGTTTCGCCTTCTGAGTTCCACCCCGGCGCGGGCACTGGCCCGCGCCTCTTTCAGCCAATAGGAGTCATGAGATGAGCAACGACTACAAACGCCTGAACAAAGACGATGCGGTGGTGTTGCTGGTGGATCACCAGACCGGCCTGATCTCGCTGGTACAGGACTTCTCGCCGAACGAGTTCAAGAACAACGTGCTGGCCCTGGGCGACCTGGCCAAATTTTTCGGCCTGCCGACCATTCTCACCACCAGCTTCGAACAAGGCCCCAACGGCCCGCTGGTTCCGGAGTTGAAAGAGCTGTTCCCGGACGCGCCGTACATTGCCCGTCCTGGCCAGATCAACGCCTGGGACAACGCCGACTTCGTCCAGGCGATCAAGAACACCGGACGCAAGCAATTGATCATCGCTGGCGTGGTGACCGATGTCTGCGTGGCGTTCCCGACCTTGTCGGCGCTGGCCGAGGGTTATGAAGTGTTCGTCGTCACCGACGCTTCCGGCACCTTCAACGACACCGTGCAGCAAGCGGCCTGGGCACGCATGAGCGCGGCCGGTGCGCAACTGATGAACTGGTTCTCGGTGGCCTGTGAGCTGCACCGTGACTGGCGCAACGATATCGAAGGCTTGGGTAACCTGCTGTCGCAGCGGATTCCGAA
Source organism: Pseudomonas sp. FG98 (assembly GCF_057808595.1). Classification (NCBI taxonomy): domain Bacteria; kingdom Pseudomonadati; phylum Pseudomonadota; class Gammaproteobacteria; order Pseudomonadales; family Pseudomonadaceae; genus Pseudomonas; species Pseudomonas sp. FG98. Next base: position 8,460 of record NZ_JBMDIJ010000051.1, read on the forward strand.
CTACCGCAATTTGATGAACAGTTATGCGGCGTTGAAGTAAGCAGGCTTTCTGGGCTGTTGATGGCCTCATCGCCGGCAACGCCGGCTCCCACAGGTTCGGCGGCGTTCGCCACACCTGTGGGAGCCGGCGTTGCCGGCGATGAGGCCCTGAAGGGCGACACAAAAGGAGAAGGGGCCGCATTCGCGGCCCCTTCGACTTGCTGCTGTTTCAGTTCAGATGGGTTTTCAGTTCCAGCGCCGCCTGGCGCATCGCGGCCTGTACCGCCGGAACCTTGGCCAGCGGGTTGAGCAGGCCGTAATCGTGGATCATGCCGTTGTAGCGCACTGCGGTGACGGTCACGCCAGCCGCGTCCAGCTTGCGCGCATAGGCTTCGCCTTCGTCACGCAGCACGTCGAACTCGGCGGTCTGTACCAGCGCTGGCGGCAGGCCCTTGAGCTGTTCGGCACTGGCACGCAGCGGCGAGGCATGGATCGAGGCGCGTTGGGCCTGGTCGGTGGTGTAGTTGTCCCAGAACCATTTCATCATCCCGGTGGTGAGGAAGTGACCCTCGGCGAACTGCTTGTACGAGCCGGTCTCGAAGCTGGCGTCGGTCACCGGCCAGAGCAGCAACTGGAAGCGCAGGGCCGGGGTTTTCTGTTCCTTGGCCATCAGCGCGACCACCGCCGCCATGTTGCCGCCGACGCTGTTGCCGGCCACCGCCAGGCGCTTGCTGTCGACACCGATTTCCTTGCCATGCTCGGCGACCCAGCGGGTGGCACCGTAGGCCTGGTCGATGGCGGTCGGGTAGTGGGCTTCAGGCGATGGCGTGTAGTCGACGTAGACCGCTACCGCGCCGGAGCCGACCACCAGGTCGCGGATCAGCCGCTGGTGGGTCGGGAAGTCGCCCAGCACCCAGCCGCCGCCGTGGAAGAACATGAACACCGGCAACTCGCCCTTGACCTTGGCCGGGCGGACGATCTTCAGGGTGACCTTGTCCTGGCCGAGGCTGATGATCTTCTCGCTGACCTCGATGCCCGACAGGTCGACCTGCACCGACGCCTGGGCACCGGTCAGGATGGCCCGGGCATCCTTCGGTGCCAGTTGCTCGAGAGGCTTGCCGCCGCCTTGTTCCAGGGCCTGGAGGAAGGCCTGGGTGGTGTGTTCGACACCCGGGCTGCCGGCAGCGAAGGCGTTGCCGACGGAGAGGGCGAGGAGGGTGGCACCGAGGGTTTTGTTGATGATGTTCATGGTCAGATTCCTTTTCTTCGAGTTTGAGTGTGGGCAGCAAGGTTTCAAGCCGTCAGCGCCGCGGGTTTGCTTTGGGCTGCGCTGTAAGGTGTGGCTAGATTATTGAGATGCGTGAAAGTGAAAAAGCCGCTATAAAGCGTTTTACTGTCCACCGGAAAGTGACAATGAACCCCTTCGAAGATATGCGTATTTTTGCCCAGGTCATGGAGTCCGGCAGCTTCACCGCTGCGGCCGACAAACTGGGCCTGTCAAAGCAGTTCGTCAGCCGTCGTCTGATGGCTCTGGAAGAGCGCCTCGGCGTGCGTCTGCTGAACCGTTCGACCCGGCGTCTCGACCCGACGCCCCTGGGCCAGAGCTATTACGAGTCGTCCCTGCGTCTGCTCAACGAGGTCGAGCAGGTCGAGCAAGGTATCGCCGGGCAGACCAGCGAGCCGCGCGGCACCGTGCGTGTCAGCGCGCCGCTGTCGTTTGCCGTGGCGCACCTGGGCTGTCTGCTGCCGGAGTTTCTCCAGCGCTACCCGCAGGTCAGCGTCGAGGTCGACCTGAGCGACCGCTCGGTGGACCTGCTCGGCGAGGGTTATGACCTGGCCCTGCGTATCGGCGTGCTGGAAGACTCGACCCTGATCGCTCGGCGTCTTGCGGCGATCGACCGGGTGTACTGCGCCAGCCCCGACTACCTGGCGCGCAAGGGCACGCCGTCACGCCCGGACGACCTCGGCGCCCACGATTGCCTGCCCTACGGCCATGGCCGCCAGGTGCAGTGGCGCTTTATCGAGCAGGGCAAGGTGCGGGTGGTGACGGTGTGCGGGCGCATGCGCGCCAACAACGGCGAGTTGTTGCGCGATGCGGCGATCAAGGGGATGGGGATTACCTACCTGCCGACCTTCATCGTCGGCGACGCGCTGGCGGCGGGGCAATTGGTGCCGGTCCTGCAGGAGTTCGTCACCGAGCCGCTGCAGCTCTCGGCGGTCTATCCGCAACACCGGCAGAGTGCGCGGCCGGTGCAGGCGCTGATCGAGTTCATGCGCGAGCGGCTCAGCGGATGAAGTGCACCTTGCCGCTGTCGTCATTACCCATGTAGATGCCATAGACCCCGGCCTGGCGTTCCTCGATGTAGCGTTCGAGGATCTGCCGGATCGCTGGGTAGTAGATGGCATCCCAGGGGATTTCGTCGGGAGCGAAGAAACGGCAGTCCATGGTTTCCGGGCCGTATTCGCCGGTGATCTCCACGGCCACGGCGCGGAAGATGATGTACACCTCGCTGATCTTCGGCACGCTGAAGATCGAGTAGGGCGAGACGATGTCGGCGCGTACCCCGGTTTCTTCCCAGACTTCGCGCAGCGCCGCCTGTTCGGTGGTTTCCCCGGCCTCCATGAAGCCCGCCGGCAGGGTCCAGGTACCGGGCTTTGGCGGGATCGCGCGCTGGCACAGCAGGTACTTGCCGTCGCGTTCGATGATGCAGCCGGCGATGATCTTCGGATTGACGTAGTGGATGTACCCGCAACCGGCGCACATCAGCCGTTCGTGGGTGTCGCCGTCCGGCCGTCCCTGGTGCAGCGCGGCGGAGCATTGCGGGCAAAAACGCGGGACGGCGGGCATGATCAGCGACCTATGCGGGGTTCTTTGATGGCGATGGGGGTGGCGATTTCACGGATCTTGCCGGCGTCTTCCTGCTTCGAGCGCAGGTAGTCGAGGGCCACCTTGGCGGCAGCGCGCACGTGATCCACCGAGGCCTGGTGGGCGGCCAGCGGATCGCCGCTCTTGATCGCCTCGACGATCTTTTCCATTTCCCGGTTGCTCGCGCCGCGACGGTTTTCCTGGGACACCGAGGTAGCGCGCAGGTAGCTGATGCGCGCCTGCAACTGGCGCAGCTGGGTGGCGGCGACGTGGTTGCCGGAGCCTTCGAGCAACACGTCGTAGAAGCCTTGCACCGATTCCAGGACCTGTTGCAGCTCGCCGTCGGTGAGGGCGTTGCGGTTTTCTTCCAGGGCCTTTTCCAGGGCACGGATGTCCTTGGCCTTGGCATTGAGGGTGAACAGTTGGACGATCAGGCCTTCGAGCACGCAGCGCAGCTCGTAGATATCGCGGGCGTCTTCCAGGGTGATGATAGCTACACGAGGCCCCTTGGCGTCGGCGAACTCCACCAGGCCTTCAGATTCGAGGTGGCGCAGGGCTTCGCGGACGGAGGTGCGGCTGACGCCGAGGCGGTCGCACAGATCGCGCTCGACCAGGCGGTCGCCGGGCAGCAGGTGGAAATTCATGATCGCGCTGCGCAGCTTGTCGAGCACGATTTCGCGCAGGGTAACGGGGTTGCGGTTGACCTTGAAGCTGTCGTCGAGTGGCTGGCGTTTCATCATCTGCGCTCTGCAATTGGCTGTTGCGCCAGCGACAGCGGAGCATCCGGACCGGGTGCTCCCTGCGGTGGTTCAGAACAGCCAGTATTTAACTGGTTGCCTCCGAGTCGGCCTCGGCGAAGGCTTCGCGGGCCAGACGGAAGCTGTCCACGGCCGCGGGTACACCGCAATAGATACCGACCTGAAGGAGGATTTCGCGTATTTGTTCACGACTCAGTCCGTTACGCAAGGCGCCGCGGATGTGCAGCTTGAGCTCGTGTGGCCGGTTCAACGCGGAAATCATTGCCAAGTTTATCATGCTGCGTTCTTTCAGCGACAAACCGTCACGGCCCCAGACATGGCCCCAGCAGTACTCTGTGACCAGCTCCTGCAGCGGTTTGGTGAAGTCGTCGGCGTTCTGGATCGAGCGATTGACGTAGTCTTCGCCGAGCACCTGGGTGCGGATGGCGAGGCCTTTTTCGTATTTTTCGTTGCTCATGCTCGGGTTCCTGCATGGGGGAAGAAAAACGGGGCGCCGCAAACCGAAGGTGAGCGATTGCGCGCGGCGCCCCTGAAACTTTGGTGGTTTTGAGGGCCTCATCGCTGGCAAGCCAGCTCCCACAGGTCCCGAGGTGCATGCGGTCACTGTGGGAGCTGGCTTGCCAGCGATAGGCCCTCAAGGTCAACCCAGATTGGGCAGCGCGCCCAGCTTGCCCTTGTGGTAGATCATCGGCGTCACCGGCTGCTCGGGCAGGATCAGGTTCTTCACCTCGCCGACGATGATGGCGTGGTCGCCGCCATCATATTCGCGCCACAGTTCACACTCGATCACCGCCGTGGCATTGGCCAGCACCGGGTTGCCCAGCTCGCTGAGGCTCCAGTCGATGCCCTTGGCCTTGTCCTTGCCCTTGCCGGCAAAGGCGTAGGCTTCGGCGGTCTGGCCGGCGGCCAGCAGGTGGATGGCGAAGCGTTTGCTGTCGCGCAGGATCGGGTAGGTGTCCGAGGCGTAGTTGGGGCAGAACAGCACCAGCGCCGGTTCGATCGACAGCGCGCTGAAGGCGCTGGCGGTGATGCCGACGATGCCGCCCTCGGCATCCAGCGTGGTGACGATGGTCACGCCGGACGGGAAGGAGCCCATCACGTCTTTGTAGATGCCGGGTTCGATCATTTCAGTTCACCTCTCAGCGCATCACGAAGGGGTCGGGCATGGGCGCGGTCGAGAGGTTGATCCAGACCGTTTTCAGTTCCGTGTAGGCCAGCACCGAGTCGATGCCGCTTTCGCGGCCATAGCCACTGTTCTTGAAGCCGCCGATCGGCGCCATGGCCGATACCGCGCGGTAGGTGTTTACCCAGATGATCCCCGAACGCACATCGCGGGCCAGGCGGTGGGCACGACCGAGGTCGCGGGTCCAGATGCCGGCGGCGAGGCCGAACTGCGAGTCGTTGGCGATGGTTAGGGCTTCTTCCTCGGTCTTGAAGCGGATCACCGCGGCGACCGGGCCGAACACCTCTTCCTGCATGATCTTCATCGAGTTGCTGTCGCACTCGAACAGGGTCGGCTCGTAGAACCAGCCGTCACCCTCGACTTCGGCGCGCTTGCCACCCATGCGCAGACGCGCACCTTCGGCATTCGCCGCCGCAACCAGGCCTTCGACCACGGCCAGTTGCTGGGCGGTGGCCATCGGGCCCATCTCGCTGCTTTCGTCCTGCGGGTTGCCGATGCGGATGCGCTTGGCGCGTTCGATCAGGCGCTCGACGAATTCGTCGAAGATCTCGTCCTGCACCAGCAGGCGCGAACCGGCCACGCAGCTCTGGCCCGAAGCGGCATAGATGCCGGCCACGGCGCCGTTGATGGCGCTGTCCAGGTCGGCGTCGGCGAAGATGATGTTCGGCGACTTGCCGCCCAGTTCCAGCGACAGCTTGGCGAAGTTCTCGGCGCTGCTGCGCACCACGTGGCGGGCGGTGGCGGCGCCGCCGGTGAAGGCGATCTTGCGTACCAGCGGGTGGCGGGTCAGCGCTGCGCCGGTGCTCGGGCCGTAGCCGGTGACCACGTTGACCACGCCTGCCGGGAAGCCGGCTTCAAGCGCCAGGCGGGCCAGTTCGAGAATGGTCGCCGAGGCGTGCTCGGACGGCTTGATGACGATGGTGTTGCCGGCGGCCAGGGCCGGGGCCAGCTTGATCGCGGTCAGGTACAGCGGGCTGTTCCACGGGATGATCGCGGCGACCACGCCGATCGGCTCGTGCACCGTGTAGGCGAACAGGTCCGGCTTGTCGAGGGGCAGGGTGCCGCCTTCGAGCTTGTCGGCCAGGCCCGCGGTGTAGTGGAAGAACTCCGGCAGGTAGCCGACCTGGCCGCGGGTTTCGCGGATCAGCTTGCCGTTGTCGCGGCTTTCCAGCTGGGCCAGGCGCTCCTTGTTGTCGGCAATCAGGTCGCCGAGGCGGCGCAGCAGCTTGCCCCGGGCGGTCGCAGTGAGGCTGCGCCAGGCCTTGCTGTCGAAGGCTTTCTGCGCGGCCTGCACGGCCAGTTCGACATCGGTTTCATCGGCGTCGGGCAGTTGTGCCCAGGCTTGCGCGGTGGCCGGGTCGAGGCTGTCGAAGGTCTTGCCATTGTGGGCATCGAGCCACTGGCCATCGATGCACATCTGAAAACGAGTGAGCGTCATGCAACGATCCCCTTGGCTGAATCGGAGAGGGTTCGGGCGTGCCCGAGGAAGTCCAGCAGCATCTGGTTGACCAGGCGCGGCGACTCTACCGGCATCATATGCCGCTGTTCGGCGAGGACCACACTCTGGGCGCCGGGAATGCGCGCCGCCAGTTCGCGGGTCATGGTCGGGGTCGAGCCGAGGTCGTGCTCGCCGGTGGCGATCAGGGTCGGTACCTGGATGCCGCCGAGGTCGCCTTCGCGGTACATGTCCTGGGTGGCGAACAGTTCGTAGGTAGTCAGGTAGCCCTGTGGGTCATTGCCGGCCAGGGTCTGGCGGATGGCCGCGACCTGGGCCGGGTTGGCCGCCTGGTATTCGCGGCTGAACCAGCGCGCCAGGGCCGCTTCGGCATTGGCGTCGGGGCCGTGTTCGGCGGCCTGGGCGGCGCGGGCGATGACGCCGGCGCTCTGCTCGGGGCTGCGGTTGAACACGCTGTTGAGCACCACCAGCGCCGCCAGGCGTTGCGGGAAGTGCAGGGCGAAGGCGCGGGCGACCAGGCCGCCCATGGAGAAACCGATCACCGTGGCCTGGGTGATCTGCAGGTGGTCGAGCAGTTCCAGCAATTGTTCGGCGTAGCCTTGCAGGCCGGTGCCGGCTGCAGGTCGCGGGCTCTGGCCGTGGCCGAGCATGTCGTAGGCGATGACACGGTAATCGCCGGCGAGGCCGACGAACTGTCCGCCCCACATTTCTTTGTTCAGGCCGACGCCGTGGATCAGTACCACGGGTTGGCCCTGGCCGCAGTCCAGGTAGCTGGTGCCGGCAGGTGTACGTTCAGCGACAGGCTGAATCATGGTGGGGCGCTCCTTCAGAGTCGGGCGTGGTGCGACCCACGCCCCGGCCCGGTGGACATTGTTGTTATTGGTTTTTTTCTGCTGCCAGCTCTTCCAGGTCGATGTAGCGGTTGCCGATGCGCGGGTGCAGGCGGCCGCCGTCGGAGGCGCCGAGGACCACGACGATCTCGTCGGCACGCGGGGCGTCTTCGATCTGCATTTCCAGGGTGATGTAGTGCGAGCGCTGGCCTTCGTCGTCCTTCTGCATCATCGGGATCTGGATCGAGGTGCCCGGGCCGCCGCGCTTGTTGGTGAAACTCAGGTAGCTCTTGGCCTGCACCGCCTCGCGGTAGTGGTTGCCGAAGCGCAGGGTGTGGATCACCGCCGAGGCGTGTTCGATCTCGCCGTCAGCGCCGACCACCGCGGCCTTGCCGTAGGCCTCGATCTTGTCGGCACCGCCGATGGCAGCGGTCAGGCGCTCGACCATCAGCGCGCCGAGGTCGGAGCAGTTGGCACGAATTTCCGGCTTCAGGTCTTCGACGAAACCGCGACCGGCCCATGGGTTCTTGATCACCACGGCCAGGCCGACCATGGTCACCGGCTTGTCGGTGGCCTTGCCGCCTTCGATGCGGGTTTCTTCGGAGTAGGTGACGATCTTGCGGATTTCGAAACTCATGGGGCGGGCTCCTAAGGAGTGTGTTTAGGTCTTGTTGTCTGATGGTATACCATAATATTTGATGTGCAAGAGGGGAGAGAAAATTTCTCTGGGGGAGGGGATAAGTGGTTATACGGAAGGCTTTGCTGCCGGGGTGTCTTGACTATTGCAATCGCTGGCAAGCCAGGTCCCGAGGTGCACGCGGTCACTGTGGGAGCTGGCTTGCCAGCGATAAGGCCCGAAAGGGCGGAGGAGAGATCAGTGCTTGTCGAGTTGCTGATCCACCAGCCATCGACCATGGGCCAGGGACGCATGCTGGGCATTGTCCAGATCGGAGAGGTACATCATTGATACCGGCAACGGCAGGCGCCGGCTGGTATGGCCCTGGGGATCGGTGATGAGGCAGCCCCCGGCGTAGGGGGTGGGAATGCCGGGATGGGTTTCGACGCTGGCGGTGATGATGTGGTTGCGGTGCACGCATTCAAGGGTTTTCATCGTCCTGACCTCGCTGCGGAAAAATCGCAAGTCTCCTATCGATATACCACAGCGTCGGGCCAGGGGTTCCCGGCCCGACGAGCGTTGCAGATCAGCGGAACGCCGGCACCACTTCCTTGATGAACAGCTCCAGCGACTTGCGCTTCTCTTCATGGGGCAGGCTGTTGTCGCACCAGAAGCTGAACTCGTCGACGCCCAGTTCCTGGTAGTAGCGGATGCGCTCGATGACTTCCTTCGGCGTACCGATCATCGCGGTCTTGTGCAGGCTTTCCAGTTCGAACTCCGGACGGCCGGCGAACTTCTCTTCCGGGCTCGGCGCGAGGAAGCCGTTGTCCGGGACCTGCTTGTTGCCAAACCAGGCGTCGAAGGTGCGGTAGAAGCGGTTGATCGCCTGGGCGCCGACCTTCCAGCCTTCCGGGTCGTTTTCGGCGTGGACGTGGGTGTGGCGCAGGACCATCAGTTGCGGGCGCGGCACGCCGGGGTTGTTGGCCAGGGCGTTCTCGAACTTGTTCTTCAGGTCGACCACTTCCTCGTCGCCCTTCATCAGCGGCGTGACCATCACGTTGCAGCCGTTGGCCACGGCGAAGTTGTGCGAGTCCGGATCGCGGGCGGCGATCCACATCGGCGGGGTCGGCTGCTGGATCGGCTTGGGTACCGAGGTGGAGGTGGGGAATTTCCAGATCGCGCCGTCGTGAGCGTAGTCGCCCTGCCACAGGGCGCGCACCGCCGGGACCATTTCGCGCAGCGCGGCGCCGCCTTCGGAGGCCGGCATGCCGTTGGCCATGCGGTCGAATTCGAACTGATAGGCACCGCGGGCCAGGCCCACTTCCATCCGGCCATTGCTGATCACGTCGAGCAGAGCGCATTCGCCGGCGACGCGGATCGGGTTCCAGAACGGCGCGATGATGGTGCCGGCACCGAGGTGGATGGTTTCGGTACGCGCGGCCAGATAGGCCAGCAGCGGCATCGGGCTTGGCGAGATGGTGTATTCCATGGCGTGGTGTTCGCCGATCCACACGGTGCTGAAGCCGCCTTTCTCGGCCATCAGGGTCAGCTCGGTCAGGTCTTCGAACAGCTGTCGGTGGCTGACCTGTTCATCCCAGCGTTCCATGTGCACGAACAACGAAAATTTCATGAGGCGTTTCCTCGGCTCTTGTTAGCGGTGGCCCGTCGGATCAGGCGGGCGCATTTAGAAGAATAGGGGGTCAGGCGAAGGCCGGCAGGCTGGCCATCTTGCCGCGGCAGTAGACCAGCGGGCTTGGTGCTTCGGCGGGGACGATCAGATTCTTCACCGCACCGACCATGATGGCGTGGTCGCCACCTTCATATTCGCGCCACAGTTCGCATTCGATGATCGCCGTGGCATTGGCCAGCAGCGGGTTGCCCAGCTCGCTGAGGGTCCACTCGATGCCCTGGGCCTTGTCCTTGCCCTTTTTCGCGAAGGCATAGGCCTCGGCCTGTTGTTGGCCGGAGAGCAGGTGGATGGCGAAGCGCTTGTTGCGGATCAGCACCGGGTAGGAATCGGAGCTGTAGTTGGGGCAGAACAGTACCAGCGGCGGGTCCATGGACAGGGAGCTGAAGGCGCTGGCGGTGAGGCCGACGATCTGGCCGTCGTCGTCCAGGGTGGTGATGACCGTGACGCCGGACGGGAAGGAGCCCAGGACGTTCTTATAGACGGTTGCGTCGATCATGGCGTGATCCTCGGATGCAGCGGTTGGTCCGCGTTTTTATCGTTGATGTGTCTGATGGTATACCGTAATACCTAATTTGCAAGAGGATTTTTCTTGCCCTGACGAACGCGTTGACCCAGGTCAATAGTCAATGAATACGGGGCTTTCGGCCTGAATGGCGGCCAGGGAAGGGGGCGGGAAAGCAGATCAGTTGGTCGGCAAAACAGCGAATCAGTGTTGTCAAAAGCTTGGAATACCATAATATGGTCTTCAGCTTCGACGCCGCTTGCAGCGTGCCGCAAGTGGTTTCCTACAAAGATAAAAACAGAACCTTTCGAGCTTTTTGCCCATGTCCCAAACGTCTTCGCAACACCAGTTGATCGAAAACCATACGGTGGATTACGTTCCGCCAGCAGAGCGCCATGGGAAGGCGCGGGATCTGTTCACGCTGTGGTTCAGCACCAATATCGCGCCGCTGCCGATCGTTACCGGGGCCATGGTGGTCCAGGTGTTCCATCTCAACCTGCTATGGGGGCTGCTGGCCATCGTCCTTGGCCATTTGCTCGGCGGTATCGTCATCGCCCTGGCCTCGGCCCAGGGGCCGCAGCTGGGCATTCCGCAGATGGTGCAGAGCCGTGGTCAGTTCGGCCGCTACGGCGCGCTGCTGATCGTGTTCTTTACCGCGCTGATCTATGTCGGCTTCTTTATTTCCAACATCGTCCTGGCGGGCAAGTCGATCCACGGCATTGCGCCTGCGATTCCCATGCCGGCCTCGATCATCATCGGCGCGCTGAGTGCCACCGCTATCGGCGTGATCGGCTACAACTTCATCCATACCCTCAACCGCATCGGTACCTGGGTGATGGGGACGGCGCTGCTGGCCGGTTTCATCATGATGTTCAGCCAGGAACTGCCGGCGGACTTCTTCAGCCGCGGCGGTTTCAACCTGTCGGGCTGGATCGCCACGCTGTCGCTGGGGGTGATCTGGCAGATCAGCTTCTCGCCCTACACCTCGGACTATTCGCGCTATCTGCCTCGTGAAGTGGGGATCGCCAAGCCGTTCTGGGCCACCTATTTCGGCGCCACCCTGGGCACCATCCTGTGCTTCAGCTTCGGTGCCATCGCCGTGCTGCTGGTTCCGGAAGGCACCGAGGCGATGGATGCAGTGAAACAGGCCACCGGCTGGCTCGGGCCGATCCTGATGGTGCTGTTCCTGCTCAACATCATCAGCCACAACGCCCTCAACCTGTATGGTGCGGTGCTGTCGATCGTCACCTCGATCCAGACCTTCGCTGCCAACTGGACACCGAGCATCAAGGTGCGCGTAGTCCTGGCCGGGGTGATCCTGCTGGGCTGCTGCCTGACCGCGCTGAGTGCCAGCGCCGACTTCATCGGCCACTTCATCGGCCTGATCCTGGCGTTGCTGCTGGTGCTGGTGCCCTGGGCATCGATCAACATCATCGACTTCTACCTGATCAAGCGCGGGCACTACGACATTGCCTCGATCTTCGCTGCCGATGGCGGTATCTACGGGCGCTTCAACCCGCACGCGATCATCGCCTACGCCTTCGGCATCCTGGTGCAGTTGCCGTTCGCCAACACCTCGCTGTATGTCGGGCCCTACGCCAACCTGGTGGAAGGTGCGGACCTGTCGTGGCTGGTGGGGCTGGCGGTGACCGTGCCGCTGTACTACTGCCTGGCGACCCGGGGGCGCAAGGAGGCGCTGGTAGCCGCCTGGCGTACCTGAGCTAGACACCAACAAAAATGCCGCGATCATTCGCGGCATTTTTATTTCCGGTTCGAATCAGAACTCGGTCGGCTGGATGATCTCGACCCAGTAGTCGTCCGGGTCCTTGATGAACGCCAGGTGCTTCATGCGCCCGTCGCTCAGGCGTTTCTGGAAGGTCACGCCCAGTTCCTCGAAACGCTCGCAGGCGGCGCGGATATCCGGCACGGCAATGCAGATATGGCCGAAACCGCGCGGGTCGGTGTTGCCGTTGTGGTAGGCGAAGTCGGCGTCGTTTTCGGTGCCGTGGTTGTGGGTCAGTTCGAGGATGCCGGGGATCGACTTCATCCACTCGGTGCGCTTGGCCGCGTCGGCCGGGATCTGCGCCTTGTCCACCAGGGCCAGGAAGTACAGGCTGAACTCGGCTTCCGGGAAGTCGCGTTTCTCGACCAGGCTGAAGCCCAGCACGCGGGTGTAGAAGTCCAGGGACTTGGCGACGTCCTTGACCCGCAGCATGGTGTGGTTGAAGACGAAGTTACGGGTGGCGGCATCGGGTTGCGCGGTGACGCCAGGGAGGTTATCGAGGTCTTGCAGGCTCATGGGCACTCCGCATCAGAGGCCGGCGCGTTGGCACCGGCGGTAAGTCAGACGGCCATGATACGGAACTGAATCCATTGCGCAAATGACAACGCCCCGTGGCCGAGACCACGGGGCGTTGGAATTAGAAGCCCGCCGAAGCGGGCGCATGGGGCGCTAATCCTTTAGCAGCCTTCATCCTGATCCAACACTTGTGAAAAATATGTGAAGCAAAATTCATTTGCGCAACCAGCTGTCGACCTCTGCCGCTCCGTACTGTTCTTTCCAGGCTTTCAGGCCGCGGTGGTTGCCGCCCTTGGTTTCGATCAACTCGCCGGTGTGCGGGTTTTCATAAGTTTTGACTACGCGGGCGCGCCGGGTTTTCGGCGTGCGGGTAACGGACTTGCCCACTACCGCCGGATCAAGAATGGCGATGATGTCACGCAGGCCCTTGTCGTAGGTTTTCATCAAGGCGACAAGTTTCTGCTCGAACTCGATTTCACGTTTAAGGCCGGCGTCCTTTTTCATTGCCTCCAGTTGCGCAAGCTGTTCCTGGAGGGCTTTTTCGGCAGCACGAAACTCTGCAAGTCTGGACACGGTAATCACTCCTTTATCGAGGTGGGCACGCGGCGCGAGCAAGAAGAAGTGGCGACCCACGGGTGGCTGTAACTAACAGCATGTTGGACAGTGTAGTCAATTGGCCATGGACTAACAGCAAACTTTTATGCGACGTCGGCCGGAACTTTACAAGTTGTAGATGTTCGCACCGGCGAAGTATTAACACCTTCGTTATTCCGAGGCCTGCGACCATGGTCCAATGGGCCGGGGCAGAGCCCTCGCGGATAATTATCCGGCGTCGTGCCGGAAGGCATGGCGATCCTTGTAGCGGGCCGTGCAAACAGGCCTCTGCGCTGGCTTCTAATTTGGATTCGTTGTGCTCATGGTTGTCCCTTTTTCCTGCTCTTCCGGGCGTGTTTTCAGTGGCCTGGCGGGATTGTTCGCCGTTGTTTCGGCGCATGCTGGCGGTTTTATCGAAGACAGCAGTGCGCGGCTTGAGGCACGCAATGTTTACTTCAATCGCGATTTTCGTGATGGACACAGCAGTAGCGCGCAAGGCGCTTCGAAACGCGAAGAATGGGCCCAGGGTTTCATTCTGAATATTCAGTCCGGTTATACCGAAGGCACCCTGGGTTTCGGTGTCGATGCGCTGGGCATGTACGGCATCAAACTGGACTCGAGTGCCGCCGACAGCAACAGTGGATTGTTGCCGTCCAGCGGCCGTGATCCACGGCATTCGCAGGATCAATACGCCAAGCTGGGTATCACCGGCAAAGTTCGTTATTCGCATTCGGTCTTGAAGTACGGGGCGATGCTGCCGGACATGCCTCTGCTCAAATACAACGATGGCCGCCTGTTGCCGACCATGTTCCACGGCCTTTCCTTGACCTCTGAAGAGCTGCGTGACCTGCGTTTCAACCTGACTCGCCTGGACAAGTACACCGCCCGCGATTCTACCGACGCCCAGGACATCCGCGTGCATTGCAAGAACAAGCGCTATGCCTGCGACATCACGGCCGACCACTTCGACATGGCCGGCGTCGATTACCGTTTCAACGAGCGCCTCGGCGTGCAGTACCAGGTGGCGAAGCTGGAGAACATCTATCGCCAGCATTTTCTCGGCCTGGTCGCCAGCCAGCCGCTGGGTGCCGGCACCCTGGCCGCCGACCTGCGGCTGATCAAGAGCGACGACATCGGTCGGGCCCGTGCTGGCGAAATCGATCACCGCGCCTTCAGCGGCATGCTCGGCTACAGCCTGGGCGGGCACAAGGTCAGTGCCGGCTGGCAGCGCATGTTCGGCGACAGCGCCATGCCGTACCTGGATGGCAGCAACCCGTACCTGGTCAACTACGCCCAGGTCAACGACTTCGCCGCGGCCCGGGAGCGCTCCTGGCAACTGCGCTACGACTACGACTTCAAGGCCCTGGGCATCAATGGCCTGAGCTTCTTCACCCGCTATATCAATGGCGATCATGTCCAGGTTCCTGGCAGCCTCGCCGAGGGCAAGGAATGGGAGCGCGACAGCGAGCTGAAGTACCAGGTACAGGGCGGCACCTTCAAGGACCTCAGCCTGCGCCTGCGCAATTCCACCTATCGCAGCAACTATGAAAAGTTCGCCCGCGACATGGATGAAACCCGGGTGATCGTCAGCTACAACTTGTCGATCTGGTAACCCTCGGGAATCCCCCCATGAAGCACCTGTTGTTGATCGGCATCGGCCCGGGCAATCCGCGGCAGATCACCCTGGAGGCCATCGATGCGCTGAAGCGCGCCGATGTGTTCTTCGTCCTCGACAAGCACCAGCGCGACGACGACATGTTGCGCCTGCGCAAGGAGCTGCTGGCGCGCTGGGCCATCCGCCCGCATCGCCTGGTGCAGGTGGACGATCCGCAGCGTGACGGCGAGGCGGCCGACTATGTGGGCGCGGTGCAGGACTGGCACCGCCAGCGCGCTGCGCTCTATGGCCGGCTGATCGCCGACGAGCTGGCGGAAGGCGAGTGCGGGGCCTTTCTCCTCTTGGGCGAGCCGGGTCTGTACGACAGCACCCTGCGCATTCTCGAACTGGTCGAGCCGCAGGCGTTCAGCCTCGAAGTGATCCCCGGCATCAGCAGCGTGCAGGCCCTGGCCGCGCGGCACTGCATTCCACTCAACCGCATCGGCGAACCGCTGCAGATCCTCCCCGGGCGGCGCCTGGGCGAGGTGCAGCGGATCGATAACCTGGTGGTGATGCTCGATGGCAAGTGTGCCTTCGCGGCGATCGATGACCCCGAGCTGCATATCTACTGGGGGGCCTACCTGGGGACGGCGGACGAAATCCTTGTCAGCGGGCCGCTGTTGCAGGTCAGGGCGCGGATCCTCGCGGCCCGCGAACAGGCGCGGGCGCGCAAGGGCTGGATCATGGACACCTATCTGCTGCGCCGGCGTCCCTGAGCGAGCGTTGCTGCTGGCGCAGCATGGCCCCGGTGAAGTTGTACAGGCGCTGGTCTGCCAGCTCCATCAGGGTCTGCTCGATGCGTTCGGCCAGCGCGGCGCCGTGCCAGCGCCGGTTGAAGTGGGTGTCGAGCAGTGGTGCGGCATTGCGTTGTGCCTGGTTCCAGCGGTCTTCGTCGGCATACAGGGCGATCACCGCTTTGGCCAGGCCTTCCGCCGTCGCCGACACCTGGCCGGGCCAAGGCTGGGTGCCATGCATGGCTTCGCTGCCGATTGGCGTGGTGATGCTGGGGGTGCCGGCGAGCATGGCGTCGAGCAGCACGCCCTTGATCCCGGCGCCGAAGCGCAACGCGGCCAGGCACAGGCGGGCTTTGCCGAGGAGCGCTGCGGGCTCTGCGTCATGCTCGAAAATCAGCAGGCCGCCGGCAGGATCATGCAGGGCGAGGGCTTTTGCCGAGGGCGAGGGTCCATGCAGATGCAACTGCGCATCGGGTAGATGGCGACGGACCATCGGCCAGATGTTGTGCTTCAGCCATAGCACGCTGTCCCAGTCCGCCGGGTCGCGGAAATCCACGAAGGCGATGATGTGCTCACGCTCGCCGAAAGGGACCGTCGCCGTGCGTGGCGCCTCCGGCATCGGCGGGCACCAGTGCAGCAGCGCCGGGGGTACGCCGAAACCGTTGACCAGCAGGTCGATCTCTACATCGGAAACCACCAGGCTCAGGTCGCTGCGATGGATCGCGGCGATTTCGCGTCGGGTCAGCTCGGCCGGGGCCATCTGCTGGTACAGATCGGAGCCGGAGGTGGCGAACAGTTCGCGGAAATCGTTGGGGTCCAGGCCCAGGGCCAGGCGACGACGCAGCAGGGCATGGCGGGCTTCGCGCAGGCTTTGCAGGTCGCCACTGTCGAGAAGGCGCAAGGCCTTCGGGCAATGCTGCTCGACGCGCCAGGCGAACCGCTCTTCCAGCTCGAAGCGCTCGAACAGCACAACGTCCGGGGCCAGGCCGCCGATGAAGGGATCGAAGTCGCTGTCGACAAGTTCGACTGCGCGCAGGGCGGACAGGTTGGCATCCTGTTGTTCCGGGGCGGCCGGGCTGGCGAAGGTCACCTGCCAGCCACGGGCGAGGAAGCCTTGCAGGCGCTGCAACATGGGGCTGTTCGGCCTGGGCCAGGCCTGGGCGATGACCAGAACGTGCAACGAGGAAGCGGACATGGGCGGTGGGCCTTGGAAAAAGCGCGTATTAAAGCAGATCCCGGGATGTCGTTCGCAAGGGCCTCATTGCCGGCAAGCCGGCCACTGATGAGGCCGCTCCTGCCTGCCGCTCAGTCTTCCAGCAACCGCCCCGCCAGCATCACACCTTCCTCCAGCGTCGCCGCCGTGCGATAGCGCACTCCGAACGCCTGCTCGCCCATCTTGCCCATCGCGTCGAAATGCGCCCGCCGTGGTGCATCCGCCAGCACGCTGATGATGCCCAGGCACAGGCCGGCGAACCGGCCCTTGTTGTGTTTCAACCACTGCGCCCGTGCCTTGCGGTCCTCGTGGGGCTCGTCATCGCCTGGTTCGCGATAGATCAGGACGAAGGACTCGCCCCGGTTCACCAGCGCGTCGATCTCTCGCTGCCATTGCTGGCTGTAACCTGGCACGACCACGTCAGGTTCGATGATGCAGACGGGAAAGTCGCGGATATCGTGGATCTTGAAGTCATTGCTGTTCATGGTCGGTCTCGTTCGATTGGAAGGGCACGGGCCTGGAAGCCCGGTGCCAGGAGCAGGCCGAGCAGCGCCAGGGCGCAGGCCACGGCGAAGCTGGCGGCATAGCCGAAGTGATGGGTGAACTGGGTCGCGCCCAGGCCCAGCGCCAGGGCACACAGGGCGTCGGTGCATTGCAGCAGCGAGTAGTCGGTGCCGGGCTGGCTGGGGCTGGCCCAGTCCATCATCAGGCTGTAGAGCACCACGAAGCCCATCGCCATGCTCAGGCAGAACGCGAGGAATATCCCGGTCAGCAGGGCCTTGTCGGTCCAGCCCTGGCTTTCAACGACCAGGTAGCCCAGTTGCAGCAGCAGATAGCTGGACAGGCTGGCCAGCACCATGCGCCGGCGCCCGACCCGCTCCAGCAGCAACCCGCCCAGGCAAGCCCCGGCGATGCCGGCCAGGGCGATGCCGCTGCTGGACAGCAGGCCGACCTGCAGCACATCGAAACCGCGGTCCACCAGGTAGGTGAGCATGATCGCGGTAAACCAGCGGACCGGTGCCTGGAAGGCGATCACGCAGGCCATGCCCCAGCGTAGCGATGGGCGCTGCCAGGCGCGGCGCAGGCTGGGCCTTTCCGTCGACGGGAGCGGCTCCGTGCCGGGCAGTGTCCGGCGCCGCAGCAACAGCGCCGGCAGCGCGCACAGCGCCAGCAGCACAACCAGATAGCCCACCGCCACCGGCCAGTCACTGCGACTGGCCAGCGCCACCCACAGGCCGCCACCGAGGATGTAGCCCAGGTAGCTGCCGCCGATCTGCATGATATTGCCCAGCCCGCGTTGCCCGGGGGCCAGGCTCAGGACCGCCGTGCCGTCGGTGACGATGTCCTGGGTGACCAGGATCAGCATCAGCACGCCCAGCAGGATCAACAGCGGCGTCAGGCCATTTGCCGGAGGCAGGGCCACGGCAAACACCATGCCCACTACCAGCAGCCCCTGCAGCCGGTTGGCCAGGCGCAGGCGGCCGGCCGCTTCGTTACCGGCCAGGCGATCGGTCTGTGCGGCCCAGAGGAACTTGAGCGCGGTGGGCAGGAACAGCAGCGACAGCAACCCGATTTTGTCCAGCCCCACGCCCTGGGCACGCAGCAGCACGGGCAGGCCTTCGTGGGCGAGGCCACTGAGCAGGCCCTGGCTGGCATACAGGCCGCCAAAGGCAGCGAGCAAGCCCGGCAGAGGCGCTGCACGGTGATTCTGCAAAGCGAGAGTGCGCTCGGTCATGTCAGAAACTCAGGCTGACGCGCAGGCCGGCCAGTCGCCCTTCGCCCACCTGGTAGGCGGTGCCGATCGGCGCCCCGGCGTCGAAGGCATACACGGCGTAGGTCTTGTCGGCGAGATTGTCGACGTAGAAGTCGGCGGACAGGTTGCGGTTGACCTGCCACGACAGCCCGGCATCGAGCAGCGAGTAGCCGCCTTGCACCAGGGTGTTGGCTTCGTCGAAGTAGGTCTTGCCGATATACGACACGCCGACATGGGGGATCAGCGCCATGCCATTACCCAGCTCGAAACGGTATTCGGCGGCGAGATTGGCGGTGCTGCGCGGGGCATAAGGCAGGATATTGCCGGACAGGTCGTTGCTGGAGGCGCCGGTCGGGTCCTGGTAGTGGCGGAACTCCGACTTGTTCACCGCTACCCCGGCCTTGACCCGCAGGGCCTCGCTGGCCTGCCACCTGGCGGTCAGGCTGGCGCCCCGGGTACGGGCATCGCCGACGTTCTGCAGGTACTGGCCTTCGACCGGGCCGACCGAGAGCTGGTAGTCCTTGATACGCATCAGGTAGGCGGCGCCGGCCAGTTCCAGGCTGTCGTCGAACAGGCTGGCCTTGAAGCCCACCTCGTAGTTGCGCGCTTTCTGCGGCGCGTAGTCGAAGTCGATGTTCTGCGGAGTGACCGCACGGGTGAAACCGCCGGCCTTGAAGCCGGTGCTGTACAGCGCATACAGCGACAGCTCGTCGTTGAACCGGTAGTTGAGGCCGAGCTTGGGCGAGGTGGCGTTGTCGCGCTTGTCGTTGTCCATCGTCAGGGCAGCAAAGCGGGTGTCGACATCGCTGCGTTGCTGTTCGAAGCGGATGCCGGGGGTGATGTCCAGGCGTTCGCTGGCGTGCCAGGTGAGTTCGCCATAGGCGGCGTAGGAGCGGATGTCCTGGTGCGAGTCCAGCGCGTACAGCGGGATCTGCCGCTTGAAGTCGAGGTCCTCGGCGTACAGGCCGGTGACGAAGTCCAGGGCCTTGCCCGGCTCCTGGCGCGAGGCGAGGCGCAGTTCCTGGGAGACGGTGCGCTGTTGCTCGGGGGTGTAGCTGCCGAACACGGTGCGGTCGTTGTCGCGGGTCTGGTAGCCGGTGAGGGCGCTGAACATCATCGAGCCCAGGTCGTAGTCGGCGTGCAGGCCGTAGCGGTTGGTGGCCAGGCGGTAGTGCGAGGTCACCGGCAGGACCCGGCGCGAGTCCTTGTCGCCGTTGATGATGAAGTATTCCTCGTCGGAGTGGCTGACATCCCGTGCGGCGCTGAGCATCACGTCCAGCGGGCTGCCGTCCGGGGCATAGCGCAGGCGCACGCGGCCATTGCTGTCATCGTTGTCGCCCAGACGCGCACCGCTGTACATGTCCTTCAGCTCGCCACGCTTGTCCTGGGTGCCGACGGCGATATCGCCGAACAGGGCGCCGGGCACCAGCGCACCGGCAGCCATCAACTGCACGCCCTGGCCGCGCTGGTTGGCATCGAGGCTGGCGTCGAAGCGGGTCTGCTCGTCGGGCTTGCGGGTGACCACGTTGATCACGCCGCCCACGGCTCCGCGGCCATACAGGGTGCCCTGCGGGCCGTAGAGGATCTCCACCTGCTCCAGGCCCTGGGGCAGCAGTTGCGAGAGCAGGGCCTGGTCCTGCGGCAGGCCATCGATTAACAGTTGGGCGGCCGGGTTGTAGAAGTCCGCCGAGGACTGGCCGCGAATGGTGAAGTTGTCGAAGGCGCGGGACGAGCGCTGGCGGATATGCACGTCGGTGAACACCCGGTCGAGCTGGTCGACCCGGCGCAGCCCGCGCGGCAGAATCTCCTCGGCACTGGCAACGTCGGCGCCGCCGGGGATGTCCTGCAGGTTCTGCTCGCGCTTGGTGGCCTTGACCGTGACGGCGGGCAGTTCGAGTGCAGCGCTTTCGTCGGCCTGTACTGGAGTTGCCAGGGCCAGGGCGAGCAGGGAAAGGGGGAGCGCGGTGTTTTTCATGGTTGGCAGATCGTCAGTTTTCGATAATAAGAATGATTACTATCTGTCTGCTGGCGATCCACCCCGTTCGGGAATTTACCGTCCTGTTCAGGAAAACTTCAGCCCCTTGAGGCTGGCCGGGGCGACCCCGTGGATGCGCCGGAAGGCGGCGGCGAACTGTCCGGGGTTGGAATAGCCGACGAACTCGCAGGCCTGCAGCACGCTGCATTGACCTGCTTCGAGCAGGCTGCGGGCCTGCCCCATGCGCACTTCGCGCAGGTATTGGGCGATGGTGCGGCCGGTGGCGGTCTTGAAGGCCGCTTTCAGGTAGCACTCATTGATGCCCACGCGTCGGGCCAACGAAGCGATGGAGTGGCTGGCGGCGAACTCGCCGTGGAGGATGTCCCGCGCATCCTGCACCGCGACCCGTTGGCGCAGAGGCAGGCGTCCGGCGTGGCGCCAGGGCTTGTGGTCGACCAGTTGCGCCAGCATCTGCAGCGCCGCCGCTTCGGCATGCAGGCGGCCGATGCTGGTGTGCATGGGGCTGCCCAGCAAGGTGCGTGCGGTGTTCATGCCGACGCCGTGGCACAGGTGTTCGTTGTCGAGCAGTAACTCGGTGCCGTCCGGGCCGCCGATGGTTTCGGCCTGGTCTTCGAACAGCTGCTCCAGCAACGGGGTCGGCACTTCGATGGAGACACCACTGAAATGCCCGGTCATTTCCCGGTTGAAGGTCTGTTCTTCGCTGGCATGGCGCAGCATCACTCCGGCACCGCGATAGCGCTGCGGCCGGCGTCGTTCAGGTTCGTGCAGGTGCAACTCGCCGGCGAGCATGATCTTGATGGTCAGGCAGCCGGGTTGCTGGACGTAGTGATCTTCGAAGGTGCCGTTGAAGTCGTATTGGCCGCGGGCGAGGGTGATGCCATGGGCGATGCGGTGCAGGTCGGTCCAGCCGTGGCCGTGGTGTTCGGGCAGGGCGAAACGCTGGTAGGCGGGGTCGTGGTCGCTGGGCAGCGCTGCGGTTGGGGATGACACGGCATCTCTCCCGGAAGCCGGTGGATACGGGCTCCAGGCAGCGGTGCCTGAAGGGCGGCGGGTCTAGAATAAGCGTTTTGCCATCTATGTAAATGATAATTGTTATTGATAGTGGCTTTTGGCATGAAGCCCGGGCGCGACTGATAGCGATCCGATATCAATTCTTCGCCTCTGAATGTTCACATTACTGTCATAAAGTTTCGGCAAAGTGCCTCGGCCATCACATGGAGCACTTTCTAGATGAAACGCCTGATGAAGTCTGCTGCACTCGCCGTTTCGGTTTCCCTTTTTGCCACGTCGGCATTTGCCGCAGAGAACATCCGCCTGACCGGTTCCGGTGCCAGTTTCCCTGCGCCGATCTACCTGACCTGGTTCAAGGACTTCAGCAAGAACACCGCCGGTGTGACTGTTGATTACCAATCGAAAGGCAGCGGTGCCGGTGTTCAGGACTTCTTGAACAAGACCGTCGACTTCGCCGCCAGCGACTCGGCGATGAAAGACGAAGAAATCGCCAAGGTCGGCGAAGGCGTTCAACTGCTGCCGATGACCGCCGGCGAGATCGTCCTGGCCTACAACCTGCCAGGCAACCCGAAGGGCCTGAAACTGCCGCGTGATGTCTACTCCGACATCTTCCTGGGCAAGATCACCCAATGGAACGATCCGAAGATCGTCGCCGCCAACCCGGACCTGAAACTGCCAGCCACCCCGATCACCGTGGTCGTGCGTGCTGACTCCAGCGGTACCACCGCCGTGTTCACCAAGCACCTGTCGGCCATCAACCCTGCCTTCAAGGAAGCGCTGGGCGAGGGCAACACGGTCAACTGGCCAGCTACCGACAAGTTCATCAAATCGCCGAAGAACGATGGCATCACCGCCACCGTCCGTCAGACCCCAGGCGCCATCGGCTACATCGAATACGGCTTCGCCAAGCTGGCCAAGGTCGACTTCGCTGCCCTGCAGAACAAGGCCGGCCAGTACGTGGTACCGAACGCCGAGAGCGGTGCCGAAGCCCTGGCTGCGGTGAAGATGCCGGAAAACCTGGTGGCCTGGCTGCCTGATCCGGACGGCGCCAAGTCCTACCCGATCACTTCCTACACCTGGATGATCTTCCGCAAGGACAACGGCAACCCGGCCAAGGCCAAGGCCATGCGCGACATGATCGAGTACAGCCTGACCCAGGGTCAGAAGATTGCTGACTCGATGGGCTACATCCCGCTGCCACCGTCGGTTGTCGAGCAGGTACGCAAAGCGTCCGCCAACATCCAGTAAGACTGCCAGCCCGCTCTCGGTGTGGTCCGTAGCCATGCCGGGAGCGTTTGCCCCTGTCCCGGAATTAATCGATGAACACCCCATTTGACATACCGGATAACCCCGATTCCGCGTGCCGGCCGCCTTCGGCGAAGGACTTCATGGTCGACCGCATCTTCCGTGCCCTGGCACGCATCGGTGTGGCGCTGATCCTGGCGCTGGTTTTCGCACTGGTTTTCGAAGTAGGACGCAAAGCACTTCCAGGCATGGAAAAGCACGGTTTCGACGTGCTGTTCGGTACTGTCTGGGACGTCAACCAGGGTAAATACGGCATTCTCCCAGCCATTTGGGGCACGCTTTACAGCGCTTTCATCGCACTGGTGATCGCCGGTTTCTTCGGCGTCAGCATGGCGATCTTCCTGACCCAGGATTTCCTTCCGGCGAAACTCGCCGCCGTCTTCCGCACCATCGTCGAACTGCTCGCCGCCATCCCCAGCGTGGTCTACGGCCTGTGGGGCATCTACGTGGTGATCCCGGCGATCCGCCCGCTGACCGCCTGGCTGAACAGCGAGCTGGGCTGGATCCCGTTCTTCGGCACCTCCCTCAGTGGCCCGGGCCTGCTGCCCGCTGCCCTGGTACTGGCGATCATGATCCTGCCGACCGTAGCCGCGGTGTCCCAGGACGCCCTGACCAGCGTGCCGATGAAAACCAAGCAGGCCGCCTACGGCCTGGGTACTACCCATTGGGAAGCCATCCTCAAGGTGATGGTGCCTTCTGCTGCGACCGGCATCTTCGGTTCGCTGGTCCTCGGCCTCGGTCGTGCGCTGGGTGAAACCATGGCCCTGGCCATGCTGGTGGGCAACGCCAACACCATCACCGTTTCCCTGTTCGCTCCGGCCAACACCCTGGCGGCGCTGCTGGCCCTGAACTTCCCGGAAGCCGGGCCGAACGAGGTCGAAGTGCTGATGTACGCCGCCCTGGTCCTGATGTTCATCACCCTGCTGGTGAACGTGCTCGGATCGCTGCTCATGCTCTACGCCCAGCGGGGGAATAAATAATGACCGACCTGTCCAAACCCGCGACCGCGCTGCCGAGCCTGCAGCGTCGCTTCGAAGGGCGCGCCCTGCGCAGCATCATCCTGACCACCCTGGCCTGGGTTACCGCCTTGCTGGCCAGCGTGCCGCTGATCTCCGTGCTGTGGATGCTGATCACCAAGGGCGGTGCGCGCCTCAACCTGGAAGTCTTCACCGAATTGCCACCCACCGGTTTCGAGATGGGTGGCGGCTTCGGCAACGCCATGGCCGGTACCTTTGTCATGGTCGGCATCGCTGCGGCCATCGCCGTGCCGGTCGGCATCCTGGCGGCGGTGTTCCTCGCCGAGCTGGGCCCGGACAGCAAGCTGGCCAACGCCTCGCGCTTCGCCGCGAAGATGCTCACCGGCCTGCCATCGATCCTCGCAGGCGTGTTCGCCTACGCCCTGGTGGTCATGACCACCGGCACCTACTCGGCACCGGCCGGTGGTGTGGCGCTGGCGGTGCTGATGCTGCCGATCGTCGTGCTGACCGCCGAGGAAGCCATGAAGATGGTGCCCAAGATCATGAAGGACGCCGCCTACGGCATGGGCTGCACCCGTGCTCAGGTGATCATGAAGATTGTCCTGCCGACCGGCATGCCGGCCATCCTCACCGGCGTCATGCTGGCCGTGGCCCGCGCCGCTGGCGAGACCGCGCCGCTGCTGTTCACCGCGCTGTTCAGCAACTACTGGATCTACCACGAGGGCAGCCTGGAGGTCATGAACCCGACCGCTTCGCTGGCCGTGCTGATCTACAACTTCTCCGGCATGCCGTTCGACAACCAGCTGGAGCTCGCCTGGGCGGCCTCGCTGGTCCTGGTGATGATCGTGCTGCTGGTAAACATCGTGAGCCGAATTTTCGGCAAGCCCAAGTATTAAGCAAGGGAGCATCTAACTTGAACGTATCCACCGCGCAAAAAGCCGCTCCCGTGGCCACCCAGGCTCCAGTGGTAATGGACTGCAAGCTGGACAAGATCTTCTACGGCAACTTCATGGCGGTCCGCGACAGCCATGTACCGATCGAGAAGAACAAGATCACCGGCTTCATCGGCCCGTCCGGGTGCGGCAAGAGTACCGTGCTGCGCAGCCTGAACCGGATGAATGACCTGGTGAAGGGCTTCCGCTTCGAGGGCCATGTGCACTTCCTCGGCCAGGACGTCTACGGCAAGGGCGTCGACCCGGTCGTGGTGCGCCGCTACATCGGCATGGTGTTCCAGCAGCCGAACCCGTTCTCCATGAGCATTTTCGACAACGTTGCCTTCGGCCTGCGCCTGAACCGCTACAAAGGCGACATCGGCGACCGCGTCAAGCACGCCCTGCAGGGCGCTGCGCTGTGGGATGAGGTCAAGGACAAGCTCAAGGTCAGCGGCCTGTCGCTGTCCGGTGGCCAGCAACAGCGCCTGTGCATTGCCCGGGCCATTGCTACCGAGCCGGAAGTGCTGCTGCTCGACGAGCCTTGCTCGGCGCTCGACCCGATCGCTACCCGCCGGGTCGAAGAGCTGATGGTCGAACTGAAGAAGGACTACACCATCGCCCTGGTGACCCACAACATGCAGCAGGCGATCCGTGTGGCCGACACCACGGCGTTCTTCTCGGTGGACATCTCCCAGGGCACGCGCACCGGCTACCTGGTGGAGATGGGGCCGACCACCCAGATCTTCCAGAATCCGCGCGAGCAACTGACGGATGACTACATCAGCGGCAAGTTCAGCTGAGTCGATCCGTACTTCAAGGGCGACCTGCCGCCGACGACCGAAAGGTCTGTCGGCGGCGGGTCGCTTTATCGTCTGTCCAGCCTTTAGCGGAATCGTCCATGCGTGAGACCCGTCGCCTGAACCTGTCAGCGGTAGAACAAGCACTGCGTGAAGTGCAGGGCCGCTTTTGCGAGCTGAGCCGGCACTTCACCGAGCCCCGCGATCCGTTCACCGACGAGGTTCTGCAAAATGTGCTTGAAGGCTATGCGCTGATTGACGACTATGTCGCGCGGGGTATCGACCTGTTCGAACTGCGCCAGTTGAACCTGATGCTCGAGATCAATGCGACCGTGCTGTGCGGCAGCGATCCTGTACGTCGCAGGGAGTTTGCCCAGCATCTCGAAGCGACCGAGGAGCACTTCTTCAACAACGTCGAAGGTGGCATCAAGGACCTGTACAACTGGTACTGCTCGTACCGCAGTGACTCGGTGTGGAAGCGCGCTGCCGGTGTCTACGTACGGATCCTCAGCAAGCCGCAACTGTTCATCGAAGGCAACAACCGCACGGGATCGCTGATTGTCAGCTACCTGTTGATGCGCGCCGGACTACCGCCGTTCGTGCTCACCCTGGACAACGCCGAGGGCTATTTCAACCCGTCCTCGGTGATACGCAATTCTGCCAAGCATGGCGTCAAGGCACTGTACGAACTGCCCAAGATCAAGAAGAAATACGCAGCATTTCTTGAGGCGCAGGCACCGGATCCCGGGAAGTTCTTCCTGAGTGTTCCCCGCATGCCGATTTATCAGGAGAACCAATGATGGCACGGTACCGAATGCTCGAACGAACGCAGGCCAGCGGCCGCCGCGCCTGGCAGGCCATCGGACACGCCTTGGTCCGGCCGCGCATCCGCATCTCCTTCGATATTGACGACACGCTCGCCTGCCTGCCCCATCACAGCCCCGCCGAAGACAGCAGACTGCCCGAGTTCATCCACCGCTGGCTCGGCGAACCCCTGCGCAGCGGCACCCGCTCGCTGATTCGCGACCTGCGTCGCCAGGGGTGCAGCATCTGGATCTACACCTCGTCCGGTCGTACCCCGTCCTATATCCGCCGCTGGCTGATGCTCTACGGCATCCGCGTCGATGGCGTGGTCAACAGTGACCGGCACAACCATGCCCTGACCGAGCACGCCTTCGAGAAGATGCCCTCGAAGTTTCCGCCGGCGTTCGATATCGACCTGCATGTGGACGACTCCGACGGCGTGCGCATCGAAGGCGATGATCATGGCTTCCGCGTGGTGGTGATCTGTCCGAAGGACAAGGGCTGGGCGCAGAAGGTACTGGATGCGGCGGTGGAAGTGCAGGCGAAACTGGCCTGGCAGCAATCGGTCAAGCACAAGGCCCCCGCGCAGCGCCGTACGCAAACCCTGGCCTCCTGGCAGGGCCTCGATCGGGCCAACTGAACGCGTCGCAAAGGCCGTTGCGGTTGCGCCTGCACGGTAATGGCCAAGTGCGATGATTGGCTGATAGTCTCTGCCGTTTCTCGTGCAAGAAAACGTCCCATGCTGACTATTAGCAATGCGCAGATGCAGGCGCTGACGCAGGTCTGGAGTGCCGGTCTGGAACAGACCCTGCAAGCCCATGTGCAGCGCTTTTTCCCTTTGACGGCGCAAGAGTCTGCGACCCTGGTGTCGGCGGCACGGACCAAGGCCGCCTCGTACGACTTGTACAACCAGCGTGACCTGCACCGTTTCGTCAACCTGTGTGCCGATGAAGGCATCGACTTCGACCTGAAGCCGCAGAACGCCTGGATGCGCACCATGCTCCTCGACCCGTCGGTCTCCAGCCCCTCGCAGCGTCTTGACTTGCTGGTTTCCCAGAGGCTGCATCAGGCCCGGGTGCAAGCGCACAACGCACGCCTGGCCCCGCCGGAATGGCTGCAATGAGCGACGCTGCCGAGGCGGCGGCGTCCGCACAACCCCCCATCGACTCTCCGGTAATTGCCTGTCCGAACAGATTCGCCCTGGAAGCCCTGGTGCTGGGCGAGGATGGCCAGCCGGTAGCGGGCGTGGCCCTGGAGTTGCGCAAGGGTAGTGACTGCCTGCGCACCCGCACCAGCGCCCAAGGGCTTGCCCGATTCGAAGGGCTCGATGCCGCCGAATATCAGTTGTGCCCCACTGAACTCGATGCCGAGGCCTGGACCTTGACCGGACAAGAAGCACTCGAGCAGGCCGGCAGCCAGGTCAAGGCCGATTGGTCCGCCGTGGACCAGGCCGCTGCGCCCGAGGGTGTCGAGCACAGGGTAGCGGCAGAGGACTCGGTGGATCGACTGGCCCTGGCCAACGGCCTGTTTCCCGAAACCCTTTGGCAGCACCCGCGCAACGATACCTTGCGCAGCACCCGGCACAGCCGCAACGTGCTGGCGCCGGATGATCTGCTGTTCATCCCGGCGATCCGCCAGCAGACCATCGCGGTGCAAACGAAGCTGCGCTACGTCATCAAGCGGCGCGGTGTGCCATCCCGCCTGCGTCTGCGCCTGCTCGATTCCTTCAAGCCGCTGGCCAACATCGATTGGACACTACGCGTGCCAGGCGAGGCCACGCAGCAGGGCCAGACCGATGCCGAGGGCGTGGTGCAAGCGTGGATCGGTGCCAGCGCGTCCTCGGCGGTGCTGTCCTATCTGTCCAATGGCGCCCTGCGTGAACTGGACATCAGCCTTGGCGCGTTGCTGCCCGGGGGCACTGCCGGAGGATGGCGCCAGCGCCTGCTCAACCTGGGCTTTGCCTGTGACGCCGAGGACCAGCAGCCGCTGTCGGCGGCCGACCAGCAGGCGATCCGGCGTTTCCAGCAGTCCTGGGGACTGCCGGTCACTGGCGACGCCGACGAGGCGACCGTCGAAAAAATCCGCATCGTGCATGATGGCCGGCAGTTGCCTGCTTCTGCACAAGACAAGCCGGTCCAAGGGAGTTCCTGATGGCAGGGCTGTTGACCGTCGAGCAGTTGCAGCAGAAGCGCAAGGAGAAGCTTGAGGCGATCAAGCTCAAGCAGGCCAGTAACGCATCCTCTTCGGTGCAGGGCTCGATGTCGGACGACGACGCGCATACGGTGACGGTCAACACGCCCCCGGAGCCGGCCATCCTCAGTGTGGTGTCGTGGAACGTGCAGACCTTCGAGGCGGGCAAGAGCCTGTCCAGCCCCTTCGCCAACCTGGTGATCAACCGCATCCTCGAAGACCTGGCGGTGGATGTCTGCGTGCTGCTGGAAACCCGCGCCGACTCCTACGTCAACATGAATGCCATCGAGACCGGCGAGATCGGCCAGGGCAACTGGAAAGCGGTCAGCGAGGAGGCCGATCTGGAAGACGATGACGAGTCCGGGGGGAGTCGGATTTCGAAGAAGAGGACATGGACGACACCGTCCAGGATGCCGTCGACCAGAGCGACGACACCCACATGGAGGTGTCCGACTCGGTTGACTCCACTGACGTGGACGACGCCTGCACCAGCCCGGATGACTACCTGGCTGCGGTGGACGGTGGCGATCCGTTGCGCTACGCGCAGATGGTCAGTGAAATGACCGGCAAGCGCTGGGTGCCGCCATCGACCCTCTACGTCTATCACCCGCACTGGGTCGAACGGGCCAAGCTGGGCAGCCAGTTGGTCACCTTCGAACTGCTCAGGGACAAGCTCCGCGAGGTCACCGGCCGCTCGGAACAAAGGGTCGAGATCTGGCTGAAGAGGGCGGCCAAGGCCGATACGCGGCGTGAAGGCAAGAAACTCATCATCGACTCCGTGAAAGACAATCAAGGCAAGTACAAGGGCCGAAAAAAATTCTCGGAGAAAAACGCCGGTGCGTTGCTGCGCCTGTATGCGGCGTACCGGGAAGACCCCACACGCTTCGACCCGGTCAAGGCGGCCAGCGCGGCGGAAAAGACCTTCTGCGAGTCCTATTCGCGACATCCGGTCTGGCTCAAGCGCTGGGCCGTGGATTCCACGGGGCCGATCGATCTGTGGAAACAGGTGCTGCTTTCGCCGGAGTGCCTGCCGGTGCGTCTCTACTACGAGCCGTTCTACGTCAAGGATGATTTCAAGGAAGCGCAGCTGGCCAATTGGGACGATGTGAAACAACTGCCGACCCAGGACAGCTGGCGCTATGTACTGCGGATCAGGCGCTGCCCGGGCTGCGACAAAAGCCTGGGGACCGGCGCCTGCGACCAGGTCATCCATGACACGCTGACCTGCCAGGCCATGGGCGCCCTCAGCACGAGCCTGGGCAATCTGCGCGGCTGTATCAACGAGATCACCTTCTATCGTGGTTGCGTCCAGGAAAGCTATTCGCTGCTCGTGCGTCAAAGTACGACGCTTTCCGCGCCTTCCCAGGATGGCGTCTGGCTGAACGGCAAGCGCGTGCAGATGTCCTGGTTCCAGTCCGGCCTGCTGATGTACGCACCGGCCTCGAAGGCGGATTCCGGCGCCAACAAGACCGGGCACTTGCTGGGCTATCAGGGCAGCACCAAGTTCTATGGGCGCTGCCCGTACAAGGCGCCCCTGGACCTGTGGCTGTACGACGGGCAGGAGAAGATCCGCCTGGCCCTGATTGCATTCCACGGTCCCTACGGGGACAACTCGGTTCAAGGGGTGAAGGCCCGGGCGGCGTCGATGGATGAGTTGATGAAGGCCGACATGGGTAGCGGATTCGCCCTGCAGGACACCGACCATGCGCTGGTGATGGGGGACTTCAACCTGGACTGGCAGGACGCCAAGGTCAAGGGCCAGAAGGAAGACGTGGCCAGGCAACTGTACAAGCGCTTCAATGACCAGGGCTTCGTCCCGCTGGTGGACCAGGGCACCGCCACGTCGCTGAAAAGCATCTTCGACAAAAAGCAGGCCTGGAAAACCTATAACTCTGGCGACACGGCGAACTTCACCAGCAGCGCCTACGACAACATGTTCCTCAAGGGCAAGGCGTTGCACGAGCAGACGGCCAATGCCGGGGTCATCGATGTCATTTCATGGATCGAGGCCAACATCGGCGATTTCAAGCTTGGCCCGGAGCATGCGCCGCCGGACGGCTTCGATAGCCTGCCAGCCAAGAACCGGGCGTTCTACATCTACCACAAGTACGTCAGCGACCACCTGCCGATCATCTACGACCTGGTGGTGCAGGGCATGCCGGATGATTCCGAGGCGGCAAGGCAAGCGCAGCAATTGATGCAGCGCCTGCGCCAGAAAGCCGCCCAGGAGCGGCGGTTCTCTTACGATATCGTGATGAGCTACGAAACCCTGGTGGATATCGAACCGGCCCCTGGCCAAGCGCATTCCTATGACAAAAAGTGGGAAGGCGAGGCCGTGAGGGGGTGGATAGTGGGCGACATCGATAGCCACCAGGACGGTCAACTGGTAATTCGCTGCCAGCCTGGTTTCGATCCTCATGTAGGCTGGCTTTCCGTGCAGTTGACCCGCAATGGCAAGCCGGCCGGAGGGCTTTTTCTCAAGCGATTCCTGGAGCTGCACCCGGCAGGAATGCGGGTGAAGGTCGAGGTGCTCAATCCGAAGCCGGTGGGTTGAGCTGCTTCGACACCCAATCCTGGATCAGCGCCCCTTCTTGAACATCTTGGCCTTGGCTTGCTGCATTTTTCGGTGCCTGGCCGCGCGTCGGCTTTCATACACGCTGAACGACCCCACGAAAAACAGGATGAGCAAAACGAAAAAACCAATCACGATCGCCATTATTTTTTGTATTCCTTAAGTTTTTTCTCAAGCATTGCATGCTCCTCATCCAGCTTTTTTTGTCGTTTGCGTTCCTGCCGGTCGGAGGCGAACTTGCCCGCGAAGGTGCCACCGAGTGACACGGCGATGGCGCCGGCAGCCAGGGCGATGACCTTGACGACCTTGTCAGCCGACATAGCCATACTCCCGGTTGAGTCTCTTGTAGAACGCTTTTTCGACATCCCCGTTATCGAACGGCTCTCGTCCATGGGACCGGATCAGAGCGTTGCGGATCTCCTGTACCTGCTTGCCGTGCGCTTTGAGGTCTTGCTCACTGGTAGCGAAGGCGTGACGCAGCTTTTCCAGGCTGACGATGGCCTGCAACTGGGCCTGGTCCGCATCGTCGAGGGTCAAGCTTGCCGCAACGGCTGCAGCTGCCCGGTCGACAATCCCGGGTGCGCAGTACTCGTCGGAACTCTCGAAGTGATACTCGTCATCGGGGGCATCGGCATGGTCGGTCAGGCGCATTGGCATTTCACCCAGTCGTCGAAGGTTGTCGATTCGTTCTCAAGCAGTGCAAGCGACCGGTCGTACTCCTGGAGGATCTGACGGTGCTGCCTGTTGCAGATCAGTACGGTCTTGCCGGCATTCCACAGGAAGGGGCCGGCGATAAGGTAATTGAGTTTCCCGGTACGCCCCGCAGTGCCGGAAACCAGCAGCATCATCTGGATGACCACGGCCGTGCCGTAAGCGATGGTGCTCATCTGCGCGAGGTGCAGGGCCTTCTCGTCCTTGCTCGCGCTGGAGTTGTAGAAGATGACCCCGTGGTGCCCGGTGAGCAGCACCTTGATCAGGGCATAGGAGGCGATGTCTGCTGCGTTGATGGTGCCGAACTCCTTGCCCAGCGCATTCATCAGCGAGTTTTCGGCGCGGTAGCCGAATACTTTGGTTTCATCCTTCACCCATTGGGTGAACAGTGAACTGAAGGGCAGGGGCAGGCCATCCGTTGTCGGCAGGTCGCTCAGGTAATGGGTGAGGATATGCAGGATCGCCTTGAGGTGGATGCCGATGAAGCCGGCATTGGGAAAGCTACCCTGCATCTGTTCCAGTATCAGGCTGTAGAGCGTTCTGCCCCCCACCGCTTTACCGCCGAACGTGTAGTCGTCGGGCAATTTCTGCCAGAGATTGAAGTCATGACCGAAGATATAGCGATGCTTTGCGCCGATTCGGTAATCGATGGGACTGGCGCCGGCTTCGACCTTGTAGCGCTCGTGCAGTTTCTTGAAAAACGCTTCGAGCGTCTCGCCCTTGCTGTTGGTGAAGTGGGCCAGCAGTACGCCCATGATGCCCATGGCGACCGCGCTGCCCATCTGTGTTTTGCTCAACGCCGGGTAGGACGGATCGATATCGAGCTCGCCCAGCAGGTCATCGAAGGATACCCGGCCGACAGCGCGGGCTGCCCGCTCGGACAACGTCAGGGCCTCGGCACCGGTCAAGGTAGGCGCACTGCCCTGATGCAGGGCCTGGAAGTAAGTGACTTCGGTGGCTTTTTCATTCCAGTAGGCATCGTCCGAGGCTGTGCTCAGGTACGACGTCAATCCTCGGAAGAGCTTGCGCATGGGGGCTCCCTGCCAAGTGAAACGTGGGTGTCGCAGATGAAAGGGAGGGTATCAGCCGTGCCATCCAAATGCCATTAACCGTGCCCGGTCTGCGTCGCGCCGTGGAGCGCCGACGCAACAGCAACGGCTGTCGACCTCACCCCAACGGGTGATTCCCCACCCCCATCACCCATGGCACCATCCCCCGAGTGGAACAATAACCCTGGCACCCCCGCCAGTCGCCCAGGTCGGAAGGTCCTCCCGTGCACATCGCCCAACTCTCCTCACCCCAGTGGTTCGAAACCATGGCCAAGGTCACCACGGCCATTGGCGCGTCCGGGTTCGCCACGGCGCTGTTCGATGCCCTTGGCCAGGTCGGTCCGGTCAAGGCGTCCACGGTCTATCTCTACCCTCGCGAAGGGCTGCCCTCGGCCTGGTCCGAGTGCGACGGCCCCGGTCCCTGGCTGCCAGCCGGCAATGTCCGCCAGTACCTGTCGGGCTTCTACCTGCTCGATCCGTTCTACGAGGCCTGCATCGAGAACGTGCAATCGGGCTGCTATGCCCTGGGCGATGTGGCGCCCGATCATTTCAAGCGCAGCGAGTATTACCTGGCGTTCTACCGGCACTCCCATCTCGCCGACGAGATCAATTACATCCTGCAGTTGCATGAAGGCCTGAGCCTTTCGGTGTCCCTGGCCTTTACCGACGAGCTGGACGCCGCCGCCAAGTCGCGCTTCAAGTGCATCGCCCCCTGGGTCCTGGCCGTGCTGGCCAAGCATTTCGATGGCTACCAGGGCATCGGCGGGCGGGTCGAGAAGGTCTGGGAGCAGCGGGTGCATGCGGCCTTGCGCAATTTCGGCTCGTCCCTGCTGACCGAGCGCGAGTGCCGCATCGCCCAGTTGATCCTGCGCGGCCATTCGACCCGCTCCCTGGCCGAGCGCCTCGGGGTTTCGGAAGACACCATCAAGTCGCACCGCAAACACGTCTACGCGAAACTCGATATCGGCACCCAGTCCGAGCTGTTCTCCCTGTTTATCGACGCCCTGGCCAATGCCCAGGGCGTACTGGAGCGCGACCCGCTGGAAAGCTACATGGGCAAGCCGCGCTGAAGAAGAGCAGTCAGTCGGCCATCTGCAACTCGGGCAGCTTGACCCGGAACGCCTTGGTCAACCCCAGCAGAAACACCACGCCCAATCCCATCCAGCACAGGCCGATGGTGAAGGACATGCTCGACAGGCTGGTCCACAACCACAGCGTGCTGAGGAAGCCCAGCCCCGGCACCAGCCCGTAGCGCAGGCAATTGGCGGTACCGCGCAGTTTCTGGTCGGCCAGGTAATGCTTGACCACCGCCAGATTGACCGCCGAGAAGGCGAACAGGGCGCCGAAGCTGATCATGTTGGCGACCGTATCCAGGCTGATCACCAGCGCGCTCAGCGAAACCAGCCCAACCACCATGATGGCGAAGGCCGGTACGCGCTTTTTCGTCACCAGCTGGCCGAACACCCGGGGCAGGGCGCCATCGCGGCCCATGGCGAACAGCACCCGCGACACGCTGGCCTGGGACACCATGGCCGAGGCGAAGCAGCCGGCGACATAGGTGGCGATAAAGGCGTTGGCCAGCAACTGCCCGCCGGCGCTGTTCATCACGTCGACCGGGGCCGAATCCGGGTCGGCGAAGTTGCTCCAGTCCGGGTGCACCAGTTGGGCGAAGTAGGACACCAGCAGGAACAGCAGGCCGCCGCTCAGCGATACCGCCATGATCGCCCGCGGGATGCGCCGGGTCGGGTCGTTGGTTTCCTCGGCCATGGTCGATACCGCGTCGAAGCCGACGAACGACAGGCACAGCACCGCAGCCCCGGCCATGATCGCCGAGGCGCTGAAGCCCTCATGGTAGAAGGGTGACGTCAGCGATACCGGCTGCGCCTGGGCGGCTACGGCTTTGATCGACAAAGCGACGAACACCACGATGAACACCAGTTGCGCGACCACCAGGATCCAGTTGACCCGGGTCACCGACTCGATGCCGATCAGGTTGAGGAAGGTCACGATGGCGATGGAACCGAGCACCCAGACCCAGGCGTGGATGTCCGGAAAGTACTCGGACATATAGATGCCGATCAGCAGGTAGCTGAGCAGTGGCAGGAAGATGTAGTCGAGCAGCAGTGTCCAGCCGGCCATGAACCCGGCATTGGCGCCGAAGGCCTTGCGCGTGTAGGTGTACACCGAGCCGGAGTAGGGGTGGGCCTGGACCATGCGCCCGTAGCTGTAGGCGGTGAACAGCATGGCGCACAGGGTCAGCAGATAGGCGGTGGGCAGGTGGCCCTTGGTGGTCTGGGCGACCAGGCCGTAGGCGGAGAACACTGCCAGCGGAACCATGTAGGCGAGGCCGAAGAGCACCAGGGCGGTCATGCCCATGGATTTGCGGAAACGTGAGGTGGAATGCGCAGCGGCTGTAGTTGTTGTATGCATTGCTGACTCCTGGAAACAGTTTCAAGGCGCGACACGGACCCTGTGGGAGCGGGTTTACCCCGGTCCCTGTGAAGGTTCTTTATGGAGGAGGGCGCTGGATCGAGGCGCTAAGGGGAACGCAAGGACGACTGCTTCATGACGTTGTTCTCGTTATTGATCGGGCACGAAGGACAAGGCCCCGTTGCGGGCCTGTACGGATGCTCCCACAGCCCGATCGGCGTTCGAAATCACCCCTTGGGGTGAGCCCCGGGCATCACCCCGAAGGGTGATTTCGGCAAGGGCTGCACTGCGTCAAGCTCATTGGGCGTCTTTACACCAACAAGGAAAATCCCGATGAACGCGCCTTTCGCCCCGCAACGCCAGACCCGTGATTACCAGGCCGCCGATGCCGCCCACCATATCCATGCCTTCCTCGACCAGAAGGCGCTCAACGCCGAAGGCCCGCGGGTGATCGTCGGCGGCGAGCGGCTGCATCTGTGGGACAGCGAAGGCAAGCGCTACCTGGACGGCATGTCCGGCCTGTGGTGCACCCAGCTCGGTTACGGGCGCAAGGACCTGACCGTTGCCGCCGCCGCGCAGATGGACCAGTTGGCCTACTACAACATGTTCTTCCACACCACCCACCCGGCGGTGATCGAGCTCTCCGAGCTGCTGTTTAGCCTGCTGCCGGGCCACTACAGCCACGCCATCTACACCAACTCCGGCTCCGAGGCCAACGAGGTGCTGATCCGCACCGTGCGTCGCTACTGGCAGGTGGTCGGCCAGCCGAGCAAGAAGATCATGATCGGCCGCTGGAACGGCTACCACGGCTCGACCCTGGCGGCCACGGCGTTGGGTGGCATGCAGTTCATGCACGAGATGGGCGGGATGATCCCGGACGTGGCGCATATCGATGAGCCCTACTGGTACGCCGCTGGTGGCGAGCTGAGCCCGGCCGAATTCGGCCGCCGCTGCGCCCTGCAACTGGAAGAGAAGATCCTCGAACTGGGCGCCGAGAACGTCGCCGGCTTTATCGCCGAACCGTTCCAGGGCGCGGGCGGGATGATCTTCCCGCCGGAAAGCTACTGGCCGGAAATCCAGCGCATCTGTCGCCAGTACGACGTGCTGCTGTGCGCCGACGAAGTGATCGGCGGCTTTGGCCGCACTGGTGAATGGTTCGCCCACGAATACTTTGGCTTCCAGCCTGACACCCTGTCGATCGCCAAGGGCCTGACCTCCGGCTACGTGCCCATGGGCGGCCTGGTGCTGAGCAAGCGCATCGCCGAGGCGCTGGTCGAGCGCGGCGGCGTGTTCGCCCACGGCCTGACCTACTCCGGGCACCCGGTGGCGGCGGCGGTGGCCATCGCCAACCTCAAGGCCCTGCGCGACGAAGGCATCGTGCGCCAGGTCAAGGACGACACCGGCCCCTACCTGCAACGCATCCTGCGCGAGGTGTTCACCGACCACCCGCTGATCGGCCAGGTCCAGGGCACCGGCCTGGTGGCGGCCTTGCAGTTCGCCGAGGACAAGGCCACGCGCAAGCGCTACGCCAATGAAAACGACCTGGCCTGGCAATGCCGCACCTACGGTTTCGAGGAGGGCGTGATCATCCGCTCGACTCTGGGGCGGATGATCATGGCCCCGGCACTGGTGGCCAATCGCGCCGAGCTGGACGAACTGGTGGACAAGACCCGCAAGGCCGTGGACCGCACCGCCCGCGCCCTTGGCAAGCTCTGAACCCGGCACCGACCTTCAACCAACGACGACCGCACGGCGGTCGTCTGGAGCCTCCATGTACGACTCAAACTTCTGGCGGCAGAAAGCTGCGACGCAGACCTTTCTCGACAAGGCCATGATCGACGGCCAATGGGTCGCCGCCGTCGGCGGTGCCACCTTCGAAACCCTCAACCCGGCCACCAACCAGGTGCTGGCGCAGGTTGCCGCCTGCGCCGACGAAGATATCCAGCGCGCCGTGGCCAGCGCCCGCCAGGCTTTCGAGCAGGGCCCTTGGGCGCGCATGGCGCCAGTGGAGCGCAAGCGGGTGATGCTGCGCCTGTCCGAGCTGATGCTGGCGCACCGGGAGGAGCTGGCATTGCTGGAATCCCTGAACATGGGCAAGCCGGTCATGGACGCCTTCAATATCGACGTGCCCGGCGCAGCCCATGTGTTCGCCTGGTACGGCGAAGCCCTCGACAAGCTCTACGACGAGGTCGCGCCTACCGCGCGCAATGCCGTGGCAACCATCACCCGCGAGCCGATCGGCGTGGTCGCCGCCGTGGTGCCGTGGAACTTCCCCCTCGACATGGCCGCCTGGAAGCTGGCCCCGGCGCTGGCGGCGGGCAACAGCGTGGTGCTCAAGCCAGCCGAGCAATCGCCGCTGTCGGCCCTGCGCCTGGCCGAGCTGGCCCTTGAGGCCGGGATCCCGCCCGGCGTGTTCAACGTCGTGCCCGGCCTCGGCGAAATCGCCGGCAAGGCGCTGGGGCTGCATCCTGATGTCGATTGCCTGGTATTCACCGGCTCCACCCAGGTCGGCAAGTACTTCATGCAGTACTCGGCGCAATCGAACCTCAAGCAGGTCTGGCTGGAGTGCGGTGGCAAGAGCCCGAACCTGGTGTTCGACGACTGCCAGGACCTCGAGCTGGCTGCGGAAAAGGCGGCGTTCGGGATTTTCTTCAACCAGGGTGAAGTCTGTTCGGCCAACTCGCGGTTGTATGTGCAGCGCTCGATCCACGATGAGTTCGTCGAGCGCCTGATCGCCAAGGCCAGGGACTGGCAGCCGCGTGATCCGCTGGACCCGGCCAGTCGTGCCGGTGCCATCGTCGATGCGCAGCAGACTGCGCGGATTATCGCTGCAATTGCCCGTGGCCGGGAAGAGGGCGCCTTGCTGGTGACCGGCGGCCGACAACTGACGTTGAATGGCTCCAGCAACTTCATCGAGCCGACCATCTTCACCAATGTCAGCCCTGGGTCATCGTTGTCCCGTGAAGAAATCTTCGGCCCGGTGCTGGCGGTGACTGCCTTCGACACTGAGGACGAGGCAGTGCGCCTGGCCAACGACAGCCCCTACGGGCTGGCGGCATCGATCTGGAGCGACGACCTCAACCGCGTGTACCGGGTTGCCCGGCAGCTCAAGGTGGGTACTGTCTCGGTGAACACCGTCGATGCATTGGATGTGGCAACGCCGTTCGGTGGCTACAAGCAATCGGGCTTTGGCCGCGACCTGTCGCTGCATGCCTTCGACAAGTACACCCAGTTGAAGACCACCTGGATCCAGTTGCGCTGATCCCGAAGGCTTGACCAGGCCGTTGTGGGAGCGGGTTCACCCGCGATTGCGTTGGTTGTGGCGGTCAACTTTTTCCGGACACCTCAATGTGTGAGGTCAGGCCATCTGCCT
>NZ_JBMDIJ010000052.1:0-45676 GCF_057808595.1 Pseudomonas sp. FG98
TTCGCCGCCGATCGCGGCTAACAGCCGCTCCCACAAGGTCCGCGTTGAGCATGGCTGAGATGTGTAGATACCCATGCAGCGATAGGGCCCACAAGAACGAAAAAGCCCCGTCAGTCTGGCGGGGCTTTTTCATTTCAGCTGTCGATCAGCGCCGACGGAACAGCGGCAGCGGTTCGTCAGTGGCGGCCTGGTAGGTCACCGAGAAGTCCTTCAGGCTTTCCAGCGCATCTTCCGGGCTCTTGTCGGCACGGATGGCGAAGGCGTCGAAACCGCAACGGGCCATGTAGAACAGCTGGTCGCGCAGCACGTCGCCAATGGCACGCAGCTCGCCGGTGAACTTGTAGCGATCACGCAGCAGGCGCGCATTGGAGTAGTTGCGCCCGTCGGTGAAGGCCGGGAAGTTCAGGGCGATGACCTGGAAGTGGCCGACGTCTTCACCGATTTCCTCGGCTTCCTCGTCGCTGTCCAGCCAGACACCCAGGCCGCCATCACGGGCTTTCAGGGCGTGGCTGTGTTCGCGCCAGAGTTGCAGCGGCACGATATAGTCGTCGCAGTTGGTCAGCTCGTCGAGGGTGACTTCCTTGGGCAGCAGGTGCCAGGTTTCGTCGACGATCTGGTTGTTCTTAATGATTCGCTGCATAGACGCGCTCCTTGAAGGGGTCGATGCCGATACGCTGGTAGGTGTCGATGAAACGCTCGTCTTCGGTACGTTTTTCCACGTACACCGAGATCAGTTTCTCGATCACGTCCGGCATGGCGTCCTGGGCGAAGGACGGGCCGAGGATCTTGCCGAGGCTGGCGTCGCGGCTGGCGCTGCCACCCAGGGAGACCTGGTAGAACTCCTCGCCTTTCTTGTCCACCCCGAGGATGCCGATGTGGCCGACGTGGTGGTGACCGCAGGCGTTCATGCAACCGGAGATGTTCAGGTCCAGTTCGCCGATGTCGAACAGGTAGTCCAGGTCGTCGAAGCGGCGCTGGATGGATTCGGCGATCGGGATCGACTTGGCGTTGGCCAGCGAGCAGAAATCACCGCCAGGGCAGCAGATGATGTCGGTCAGCAGGCCGATGTTCGGGGTGGCGAAGCCATGCTCGCGCAGTTCCAGCCAGAGCGCGTGCAGCTCGCTCTGCTCGACGTCGGCGAGGATGATGTTCTGCTCGTGGGAGGTGCGCAGCTGGCCGAAGCTGAAGCGCTCGGCGAGGTCGGCGACCTTGTCCAGTTGCTTGTCGGTCAGGTCGCCGGGGGCGACGCCGGTAGGCTTGAGCGACAGGGTCACGGCCACATAGCCCGGCTTCTTGTGCGCCAGGGTGTTGCGCACGCGCCAGCGGGCGAAGCCCGGGTGCTGCTGGTCGAGTTCGGCCAGTTGCGTGTCGAGGTTGTCCAGGGCCTTGTAGTCCGGGTCGACGAAGTGCTTGGCAACGCGCTGCACTTCGGCTTCGGTCAGGGTGGTGCTGCCGCCGCGCAGGTGGACCATTTCGGCCTCGACCTTCTCGGCGAAGACTTCCGGCGTGAGGGCCTTGACCAGGATCTTGATCCGCGCCTTGTACTTGTTGTCACGGCGACCGTAACGGTTGTACACGCGCAGGATGGCGTCCAGGTAGCTGAGCAGGTCCTGCCAGGGCAGGAACTCGTTGATGAAGGCACCGACCACCGGGGTACGGCCCAGGCCGCCGCCGACCAGGACGCGGAAGCCCAACTCGCCGGCTTCGTTGTGCACCGGCTCCAGGCCGATATCGTGCACTTCGATGGCCGCACGGTCGCTCTTCGAGCCGTTGATGGCGATCTTGAACTTGCGCGGCAGGTAGGCGAATTCCGGGTGGAAGGTGGTCCACTGGCGGACGATCTCGCACCATGGGCGCGGGTCGATCAGCTCATCGGCGGCAACGCCGGCGAACTGGTCGGTGGTGACGTTGCGCAGGCAGTTGCCGCTGGTCTGGATCGCGTGCATCTGCACGGTGGCCAGCTCGGCCAGGATCTCCGGGATATCCTCCAGGGCCGGCCAGTTGTATTGCACGTTCTGCCGGGTGCTGATGTGCGCGTAGCCCTTGTCGTAGTCGCGCGCGATCTTCGCCAGCATGCGGGTCTGGCGCGAGGTCAGCTGGCCGTAAGGCACGGCGACGCGCAGCATCGGGGCAAAACGTTGGATGTAGAGGCCGTTCTGCAGACGCAGAGGGCGGAATTCTTCTTCGCTCAGCTCGCCGGCCAGGTAGCGGCGGGTCTGATCCCGGAACTGCTTGACGCGGTCCTCGATGATCCGCTGATCGTACTCGTCGTATACGTACATAGGGGTCCTGTTCTCAAGCTGCTTGCAGCTAATCGCGCGCACGGCCGCGCACTCCGGAGGCGGAGCCGGGGAAAGATAGCAGTTTGTATTTATGTGAAAAAGTGATGTTTTTGCATATGAAAAGATCGTTTTGGACTAAGTGAGACTGGCTAGCGTTTGTAGGACGATTCGGCTGTCCGCCGAGCGGTAAAAGTCCCTGCTTGAGCAAAGGGCATTGCTGGACTTAACTGCTGGGGGTGTGCATTCCCATAACCACTACAACAAGAGGCGATGCAATGGGAAACCCGACCAAAACCGGCAAGTCGGACAGTAGCGTGGACGCTTGGGCAATCCTCTGCCTGATCGTGCTCGTGGTCGTAACCGCCGTGTACTGGGTCAGTCACCAGTGAAGGAGCACAACGACTGAGCAGAACCCACCGTGACCTGAAAAGCGACCGCCCGCGGCATGGACCCCGCGGGCGGTTTCGTTTCAGCGTGCCGTCAGGTGCAGGGCCAACTGGACCAGGCCGTAGAGCACGAGGATGAACACCAGCGTGAAGGCGGTGCCCATGGCGATGAAATGCGAGGGCTTGCCTTGGGTGAAGTCGCGGGCGCGGTTCTTGCCGCTCTGCACGCCGAAGGCGGCGGCGAGGATGCTGTGCAGGAGCTGCCAGAAGGTCGGGGGCTTGCCTTGTGGGTCTTCCATGGTCGGCTCTCCAAGTGGTTGAGGGAGAGTCTAGACCCTGGTTTCAGGGTTGCCCGACCGGGCCTCATCGCTGGCAAGACCAGCTCCCACAAGATTCACGAGCACCGCGAACCCTGTGGGAGCTGGCTTGCCAGCGATAGGGCCATCAGCCGCTATGGAGAACTCAGTTCTCGTACCCGAGATTCGGCGCCAGCCAGCGCTCGCTCACCGCCACGTCCTGGCCCTTGCGCGCGCTGTAGCTGTCGATCTGATCCTTCTCCACCTTGCCCACGGCAAAGTACTGCGCCTGCGGATGGGCGAAGTACCAGCCGCTGACCGCCGCCGCCGGGAACATGGCGAAGTGCTCGGTGAGGAATACGCCGCTCGGGCCGGTCTCGCCAATCGCGGTGCCGTCCAGCAGGCGGAACAGGGTTTCCTTCTCGGTGTGGTCCGGGCAGGCCGGGTAGCCCGGGGCAGGGCGGATACCGGCGTACTGCTCCTTGATCAGCGCCTCGTTGTCGAGGTGCTCGTCTTTCGCGTAACCCCAGTGCTCTTTACGCACCTGCTCGTGCAGCCATTCGGCGCAGGCCTCGGCCAGACGGTCGGCGAGGGCCTTGACCATGATCGAGCTGTAGTCGTCGCCCTTGTCCTGGTAGGCCTTGGCCACTTCCTCGGCGCCGATGCCGGCGGTGGTGATGAAGCCGCCGACATAGTCGGTCACGCCGCTGTCCTTCGGCGCGACGAAGTCGGCCAGGGAGAAGTTCGGCTTGTTGTCCGGCTTGATGGTCTGCTGGCGCAGGTGGTGCAGGCGTGCCAGCGGCTGGCCGTCGTCGCCGTAGACCTCGATATCGTCGTCCGCCACCTGGTTGGCCGGCCAGAAGCCGAACACTGCGCGGGCGCTGATCAGCTTCTCGTCGATCAGCTTGGCCAGCATCTGCTGGGCATCGGCATACAGCGCGGAGGCCGCTTCACCCACCACCTCGTCGGTGAGGATGCGCGGGAACTTGCCGGCCAGGTCCCAGGAAATGAAGAACGGTGTCCAGTCGATGTATTTGGCCAGTACCTTGAGGTCGATGTTGTCCAGCACCTTCACGCCGGTGAAGCTCGGTACCGCGGCCTGGTAGCCGGCCCAGTCGTACTGCGGCTTGGCGGCGATGGCCTGGGCGTAGCTCAGGCGCTCGGTACGGGCGCTGCGGTTGGCGGTGCGCTCGCGGACTTCGACGTAGTCGGCACGGGTCTTCTCGACGAAGCCGGGCTTCAGTTCCTTGGACAGCAACTGCGTGGCCACGCCCACGGCACGCGAGGCGTCGGTGACGTAGACCACCGCGTCATTGCTGTAGCGCGGTTCGATCTTCACCGCCGTGTGCGCCTTGGAGGTGGTGGCGCCGCCGATCATCAGCGGCAGGTGGAAGTCCTGGCGCTGCATTTCGCGGGCGACGTGGACCATCTCGTCCAGCGACGGGGTGATCAGGCCGGACAGGCCGATGATGTCGCATTTCTCGTCGCGGGCGACCTGCAGGATCTTGTCCGCCGGCACCATCACGCCGAGGTCGACGATGTCGTAGCCGTTACAGCCCAGGACCACGCCGACGATGTTCTTGCCGATGTCGTGGACATCGCCCTTGACCGTGGCCATGAGGATCTTGCCCTTGGCCTCCGGCTTGTCGCCTTTCTCTTCTTCGATGAACGGAATCAGGTGGGCTACCGCCTGCTTCATCACCCGCGCCGACTTCACTACCTGCGGCAGGAACATCTTGCCCGCGCCGAACAGGTCGCCGACCACGTTCATCCCGCTCATCAGCGGGCCTTCGATCACCTCGATCGGCCGTGCGCACTGCTGGCGGCACAGCTCGGTGTCTTCGACGATGTAGGCGGTGATGCCCTTGACCAGCGCATGCTCCAGGCGTTTTTCCACCGGCAGCGAGCGCCATTCCTCGTTTTCCACTTCCTTGGCTGCGCCGCCGCCCTTGTAGTCGTCGGCGATGGCGAGCAGGGCGTCGGTGCCTTCCGGAGTGCGGTTGAGCACCACGTCCTCGACCTTCTCGCGCAGCGCTGCGGGGATCTCGTCATAGATCTCCAGCTGGCCGGCGTTGACGATACCCATGGTCAGGCCGTTCTGGATGGCGTGATAAAGGAAAACCGAGTGGATCGCC
This sequence comes from Pseudomonas sp. FG98, assembly GCF_057808595.1. Taxonomy (NCBI): domain Bacteria; kingdom Pseudomonadati; phylum Pseudomonadota; class Gammaproteobacteria; order Pseudomonadales; family Pseudomonadaceae; genus Pseudomonas; species Pseudomonas sp. FG98. Next base: position 5,100 of record NZ_JBMDIJ010000052.1, read on the forward strand.
TCGCGCACCGGGTTGTTGCCGCGGAACGAGAACGACACGTTGGACACGCCGCCGCTGGACAGGGCATACGGCAGATGGTCGCGGATATAGGCGCAGGCTTCGATGAAGTCCACGGCATAGTTGTTGTGCTCTTCGATACCGGTGGCGACGGCGAAGATGTTCGGGTCGAAGATGATGTCTTCCGGCGGGAAGCCCACTTCGTTGACCAGGATGTCGTAGCTGCGCTGGCAGATCTCGCGCTTGCGGTCGGCGGTGTCGGCCTGGCCGACCTCGTCGAAGGCCATCACCACCACGGCGGCGCCGTAGCGCTTGCACAGCTTGGCGTGATGCTTGAAGGCCTCGACGCCTTCCTTCATCGAGATCGAGTTGACGATGCCCTTGCCCTGGATGCACTTGAGGCCGGCCTCGATCACTTCCCACTTGGAGGAGTCGATCATGATCGGCACCCGGGAAATGTCCGGCTCACCGGCGATCAGGTTGAGGAAACGGACCATGGCCGCCTGGGAGTCGAGCATCCCTTCGTCCATGTTGATGTCGATCACCTGGGCGCCGGCCTCGACCTGCTGCAGGGCGACTTCCAGGGCCTCGGTGTAGTTCTCCTCGCGGATCAGCCGGGCGAATTTGGCGGAACCGGTGATGTTGGTGCGCTCGCCGACGTTGACGAACAGCGAGTTGCGATCGATGGTGAACGGCTCGAGGCCGGACAGGCGGCAGGCTTTCGGGATGTCCGGGATCGGCCGCGGCTGGTACTTGGCCACTGCCTCGGCGATCGCCTGGATATGCCCCGGGGTGGTACCGCAGCAGCCGCCGATGATGTTGAGGAAGCCGCTGGCAGCGAACTCCTCGACCACCACGGCCATTTCCGCCGGAGTCTCGTCGTATTCACCGAAGGCGTTCGGCAGGCCGGCGTTGGGGTGGGCGGAGACGTGGGTGCCGGCCTTGTTCGACAGTTCTTCCAGGTACGGGCGCAGGTCCTTGGCACCGAGGGCGCAGTTCAGCCCGACCGAGATCGGGTTGGCGTGGCGCACCGAGTTCCAGAAGGCTTCGGTGGTCTGGCCGGACAGGGTACGGCCGGAGGCGTCGGTGATGGTCCCGGAAATCATGATCGGCAGTTCGACGCCGTCGTCCTCGAACACCTGCTGCACGGCGAAGATCGCTGCCTTGGCGTTGAGGGTGTCGAAGATGGTTTCGATCAGGATCAGGTCGGCGCCGCCCTCGATCAGGCCGCGGGTGGCCTCGATGTAGTTCTCTACCAGCTCGTCGAAGGTGACGTTGCGGTAGCCGGGGTCGTTGACGTCCGGGGAGATCGAGCAGGTCCGGCTGGTCGGGCCGAGCACGCCGGCGACGAAGCGCGGCTTGTCCGGGGTTTCCAGGGTCTTGGCATCGGCCACCTGGCGGGCGATGCGCGCGCCTTCGACGTTGAGCTCGTACACCAGCTCTTCCATGTCGTAGTCGGCCTGGGAGATGCGGGTGGCGTTGAAGGTGTTGGTTTCGAGAATGTCGGCGCCGGCGTCCAGGTAGGCCTTCTCGATGGCCGCGATCACATCCGGGCGACTGAGCAGCAGCAGGTCGTTGTTGCCCTTGACGTCGCTCGGCCAGTCGGCGAAGCGCGTGCCACGATAGTCGCCTTCCTCCAGACGGTAGCTTTGGATCATAGTACCCATGCCGCCATCTAGAATCAGGATGCGCTCTTTGAGTGCTTGCTGAAGTGCTTGGAAACGAGCGCTGCGGTCAGACATTGGAACTACCTGGGTCAGACAAAGACGAAAGTTGCGGGATGATAACAAAGCTGCGCGCTTTTTAGACGTGCGGCACATTTGCATGAATTTCATTCATGTTGGCACCGCGCCCACCGGTAGACTGTGAAAAGCCTTTTGAAACCAGGACATACGGCACATGGTGCATCGCTTGATTGCCACCGCCTTCGCACTGTTGATCAGTGGCGCGGCGTCAGGGCAGGGCCTTCCGAATAACGCAGCGATCTCCTATACCCGGGACATCCAGCCGATCTTCACCGAGAAATGCGTGGCTTGCCACGCCTGCAACGACGCGGCCTGCCAGCTCAACCTGGGCAGCGCCGAGGGCGCCAGTCGTGGCGCCTCGAAAATCCCCGTTTACCAGGGCGACCGCAGCAAGGCGGTGACGCCGACCCGCTTGTTCTACGACGCCAGCGGCCCGGCCGCCTGGCAGAAGCTCGGTTTCAGCTCGGTGCTGGACAACCAGGGCAGCCAGGCCGCGCTGATGGCGCGCATGCTCGAACTGGGCCACGCCAAGCCGCTGGTGCCCAACGCCAAGATTCCCGACAACATCGTGCTGGGCCTGAACCGCGAGAACATGTGCCCGTTGCCCGGCGAGTTCGATGCCTACGCCAAGGCCCATCCGCAGGAGGGCATGCCGCTGGCGGTCACCGGCCTGAGCGATGCGCAATACCAGACCCTGCAGCGCTGGCTGGCCCAGGGCGCGCCGGTGGAGCAGAACCCGATCCGCCCCAGTGCCAGCGAAGCGGCGCAGATCGCCGAGTGGGAAGAACTGCTCAACCGTCCCGGCTCCACCGAGGCGCTGGTCGGGCGCTGGCTATATGAGCACCTGTTCCTGGCCCATATCCATTTTGTCGGCGGCGAACCGGGCCACTTCTTCCAGTGGGTACGCTCGCGCACGCCAAGCGGCCAGCCGATCGATGTCATCGCCACCCGACGGCCCAACGACCCGCCCGGTACCGATTTCTATTACCGGTTGATGGCGGTGCAGGGCGTGATCGTGCACAAGACCCACATCACCTACCCGATGGGGCCGCAGAAGCTCAAGCGGGTCAAGCAGCTGTTCTACAGCGGCGACTGGCATGCCACCTCGCTACCCGGCTATGGCCCGCGGCACCGCTCCAACCCGTTCGAGACCTTCGAAGCGATTCCGGGAGTGGCGCGGTATCAGTTCATGCTGGATAACGCCGAATACTTCGTCCGCACCTTCATCCGCGGCCCGGTGTGCCGCGGCCAGATCGCCACCGACGTGATTCGCGACAACTTCTGGGCGTTGTTCCAGGAGCCGGCTCACGATCGCTATATCACCGATGCCAAATACCGCGCCGAAGCCACGCCGTTGCTGGCCATGCCCGGGCAGATCGACGACGTTGGCAGCATTCTCAGCCTCTGGCATGCCTATCGCGACAAGCGCAACGAATACGAGAGCCTGCGCCGCGACACCTATGCCGAGATGCCGCCGCCCAGTTGGTCGACCCTGTGGGCGGGCAATGACAATGCCTTGCTGACCATCTTCCGCCACTTCGACAGCGCCTCGGTGACCAAGGGCCTGATCGGTGACGTGCCGCTGACCATGTGGCTGTTCGACTACCCGTTGCTGGAACGCACCTATTACCAGTTGGCGGTCAACTTCGACGTCTACGGCAATGTCTCGCACCAGGCCCAGACCCGCCTGTACTTCGACCTGATCCGCAACGGTGCGGAAGTCAACTTCCTGCGCCTGATGCCGGCCAGCAAGCGCGGCGACATCCTTGGCAGTTGGTACCAGAACAGCGGCAAGGTGAAGATGTGGATGGACTACGAGGACATCGACACCGACACGCCGAGCGCGTTGAAGCTCGATCTGCATCATTCGGTGCGCGATTTCGGCCTCAAGCTGATCGAACGTAGCGGCAGCCTCAACGCCTCGCCGGACCCGATCAACCGCTGCACCGGCGCCTATTGCTCGCGGCCGCAGATGAGCGAGGAGTTCCGTGATGTCGAGCAGGCCCTCAGTCGCCTGGCGTCGCGTCCGGCAGCCGGGCTCAAGGTGATTGGCCAGTTGCCCGAGGCGACCATGCTGCGTATCGAGGGGCAGGGCGGCCAGCGCCAGGTCTACAGCCTGTTGCGCAACCGGGCCCACAGCAACGTTGCTTTCATGCTCGGCGAGGCCTACCGCTACCAGCCGGGGCTGGACACCCTGACCCTGTACCCGGGCGTACTCAGCAGCTACCCCAACTTCATGTTCAACGTCCCGGCCAGCGATGTGCCGGAGTTCGTCGAAGACATGGAAGCGGCTCGGGACGACACCGCGAAGTTCGAGCGCATCGTCATGCGCTGGGGCGTGCGCCGCAGCCATCCGCAGTTCTGGCAGTACTTCCATGACCTGAACAGCTACATCAAGGAAACCGAGCCGGTGGAGGCCGGGGTGCTTGATATGAATCGCTACGAGAACCTTTGATTTGCCGGGGCTGCTGTGCGGCCCCATTGCATTTCTTTCCCGACACAATTGGTAGGACTTTGTTCGTCGCCGCGCATGGCGTAAACTGCCGACAAGTCTGTGAGGAAATTCCATGAGCGCCATAACCATTACCGACGCCGCGCACGATTACCTGGCCGATCTGCTGTCCAAGCAGAACACCCCTGGAATCGGTATTCGCGTTTTCATCACCCAACCCGGCACCCAATATGCCGAGACCTGCATTGCCTACTGCAAGCCAGGTGAAGAAAAGCCGGAAGATACCGCGCTGGGTCTGAAAAGCTTTACCGCCTACATCGATGCCGTGAGCGAACCGTTTCTTGACGACGCCGTCGTCGACTACGCCACCGACCGCATGGGCGGCCAGCTGACCATCAAGGCGCCCAACGCCAAGGTGCCGATGGTCAACGACGACAGCCCGATCAACGAGCGCATCAACTACTACCTGCAAACCGAGATCAACCCGGGGCTGGCCAGCCACGGCGGCCAGGTCAGCCTGATCGACGTGGTCGAGGACGGCATTGCCGTCCTGCAGTTCGGTGGCGGTTGCCAGGGCTGCGGCCAGGCCGACGTGACCCTGAAGGACGGCATCGAGCGCACCCTGCTCGAACGCATTCCGGAGTTGAAGGGCGTGCGTGACGTGACCGACCACACGCAGAAAGAAAACGCCTACTACTAAGCATTAGCAGGCAATAAAAAGCGGAGCCCAAGGGCTCCGCTTTTTTTCAGACCTTGCCGGCGATGAGGCCGGACCGGGCAACATCGTTGTTCATGCCGACGCTATCGCTGGCAAGCCAGCTCCCACAGGGCCTGCGTCGAGCACAGATACTGTGGCTGGCCCAGAACCCTGTGGGAGTCGGCTTGCCGACGATGAGGCCAGCTGTCACAACATCAATCTGCTTGTCTGCCCCCATAGAATCCCTCAGAAGTCATAACTCACACTGGTGTAATAAAACGCCCCCTGCGCCCCTTCCGGCGAGGTGATCGAGTACTTCGGCACTCCATACAGTTGAGCGCCTTTCAACTTGTCCGGATGGCTGTCGAACAGGTTGATCGCCCCCACCGACAACTTCAGCCCCAGGTCGAAGCGGTAGCTCAGGTCCAGGTCGGTGACCCATTGCGGGCTGAAGGTCTGGTCCAGCGCCGGGTTGCTGGCGTTGAGGCTTTTCCATTCGCCATAGCGCCGTTGGGTGACGGTCAGCCCCCAGTTCTCGTACAGCCAGTTGGCGCTGAAGGTCAGCTTGTTGTCCGGTGTGCCGTGCTCGATCAGGCCCTGGGTGGCGCGACCGACGATCTGCTCGCCACTGATCCCGCCGACATCCCGCAGCTCGGTGATCCGCGTGCGGGTCTTGGCGAAGCCGGCATTCAGGTCCAGCCGTCCATACGCCGCCAGGTCCAGTTGGTATTGCCCGCTCAGCTCGATACCGTCGGTGCGGGTGTCGGCGATATTGGTGTAGAACGCCGCGCTCTGGATATTGGCGTAGGGCGTGCCGGCGAAGATCGGCCCGACCACGTTGGACGGCAACTGGTCGGAGAGGGTGATGCGGTTGTCGATATCGATGCGGTAGGCGTCGACGCTCAGCGAGGCATTGCTCAGCGGTCGCCAGACCAGGCCCAGGGAGTAGTTGGTCGACTCCTCCGGCTTCAACGCCCGTCCGCCCAGCAGCGCGGCTTCCGGGCTGTCGGCGCGCAGGGTGCGCTGCTGCACTTCCACCCAGTTACCACTACCGGTCGGCTGTTCGACCACCTGCACGCTGAACGACGACAGCCCGCTCTGCACCAGCGATGGCGCGCGATAGCCGCTGCTGATACTGCCGCGGGCGGCGATCTGCGGGGTGAAGTCATAGCGCAGCGAAAGCTTGCCGTTGGTGGTGTCGCCGAAGTCCGAATAATGCTCGGAACGCACCGCAAGGCCGGCCTGGAACTTGTCGGTGATCTGTCCTTCGAGGTCCAGATAGGCACCGAACACCTTGCGCTCCAGCGAGGCGGCATCGACGTTGGTGATCCCCGAGTAGTAACCCGGCAGGCGCCGTCCGGTGACCGGGTCGAGGGTGTTGAACAGCGCGCCGTTCTGCCAGCCGGCCGCCTCGCCGGCGCTCAGGGTGTAGTTTTCCTTGCGCCAGGCCAGGCCGGCGGACACCGTCAGCGGCCTGGCCAGCAGGTCGGTAGGGAAGTCGCGGACCCAATCGAGGGTCAGGTTGGTCTGCTCGTTCTCGCGCTCGCCGGTATAGATGTTGTACGGACTGCTGGCCCCCCAGCTCGGGTTGATCGCATCGCGGTCGGTGGACTTCAGTGTGTCGTTGCCGTAGTTGGCCGCCAGGTCGAACTTGCCCAGTTGCTCGTCCTCGTAGCGCAGGCCGCCGGTCACGGCGTAGTCCTCCAGGGCGTAGCGGGTGATCGGCAGGCGCCCGTCCGGATAGCGGGCCAGGGCCACGCTGCCGTAGTTGTTGCGCAGGGTGGTGGGTGGATCGAAGAAGCCTTCGGCGTCGGTGTTCTTGTGCCCGTAAGTGGCAAAGCCGTAGGCGGTCAGGCCGGCGCCGAGGCCGATCTCGCTGTTGGCGACGAAGTTGTACTGATCACTGACTCCGCCCGAACCCCAGTTCCAGGTGCGGTAGCGGTTGTTCTGCTCGCGCGGCGTATTGATGCTGGTGCTGCCGGGATAGAAGATCCGGTTGTCCGGGCGGGTATCGCTGGCCGGGTCCTGGCTGCCGGCATCGAAGGACAGGGTAAGGAAGCCGTCGTTGGGCAGGGCAAAGCCCTTCCAGCCGCTGAGCTTGCGCTGCAGGCCGTCGCCCTTGTCGTAGCCGCCGAAGCGGTAGCCGATATTGCCGCCGTCATCGTTTTCCTTGAGCACGATGTTGATCACCCCGGCGATGGCATCCGAGCCGTATTGCGCGGCGGCACCGTCGCGCAGGACCTCCACGCGCTCGACTGCGCTCAGGGGAATCAGGCTCAGATCCACCGCCGCCGCACCGCGACCGTTGGCCAGGCTCTGGCGGGTGACGTTGGCGCTGCTGTGGCGGCGCTTGCCGTTGACCAGCACCAGCACCTGGTCCGAAGCCAGGCCGCGCAGCGAGGCGCCCTGGGCGATGGAACCGGCGAAAGCACCTTGCGGCGACTGCGGGAAACTGAACGACGGCGACAGCGCGGTCAGTGCTCCGGACAGGTCCTTGGCGCCGGTCTCTTCAAGGCGTTCGGCGCTGAGAACATCCACCGGCGCCGCGCTTTCCAGGGCGGTGACATCACTGCGGCGGGTGCCGACCACGACCACGGTATCGAGCTTGTCGTTCTTCGCAGCGGCGCCATTGGCGGGCTCCTGGGCCTGAACGACGGGCACGGCAAGGCTGCCGATGACCAGCGCGATGGCGCCGGCCAAGGGATCGAGACGGAACATGCAAGGCTACTCCTTTGACACGGAAAGGGTGCCGGCAACCTGGTTGCCGGCGAGGCAGGATCAGAACCGGCTGGTGACGCTCAGGCCGACGGTGCGCGGATCGCCGTAGGTGATCACGTATTGCCCGGCAGTACCGTTGGGCCGGCCATGGACCTGGTAGCGGCGGTCGGTGAGGTTGTTGACGAAGCCGGTGACGCTGAGTTTCTCGTCGGCGCTGAACCAGGTCAGGCGACTGTTGGCCAGGGTGTAGTGCGGCTGGTTGAGCGGGGCGTCGGCGCTGCTCTGGCGGTCGGCGAGGAAGTATTCCTTGTCGCGGAAGCTGACATCGCCGCCGGCCACCAGCTTGCCGGGGATATCCAGCGGCAGGGTGTAGTCGGCGCCCAGCGAGACCACGTAGCGTGGCGAACGGACGAAGCTGTTGCCGCTGTAGTCGGCGGTGACCGCACCGGTATTCGGGTTGGTGTTCTTGAAGTCGGTGTACTCGGTATCGAGGAACGACAGCGCACCACGCAGATGCAGGCGGTCGGTAGGCTGGCCTTCGATCTCCAGCTCGGCGCCCTTGACCTTGCCCTTGGCGCCGTTGGTCAGGGCGGTGGTGAGGATGCCGCTGTTGACCGTCAGCAGGTTTACCTGGATGTCCTGGTAGTCGTAGTAGAAGACGTTGGCGTTGACCGTCAGGCGGCGGTCGAACCACTCCGACTTCAGGCCCAGTTCATAGGCATCCAGTTCTTCCGGATCGACCGTGGTCAACTGCGCCAGGCTGGTGGACAGCCCGGTATTGAAGCCACCGGAACGGAAACCGTGGGCGTAGCGGAAGAACACCCGCAGGTTGTCGTTGATCCGGTATTCCGGGGTCAGGTCGTAGGTCCAGGCGTCCCAGCGTTTGCTTTCCTCGCGGTTGCCGTTGCTGCCGGAAGCGGTCAGCGGGATCAGCGGACCGTTGGCGGTGGCGCGGGTCAGTTGGGTCAGGTCGAGGTCGATATCCTTCTTCTCGGTGGTCCAGCGCAGGCCGCCGGTGACCGTCAGGTTATCGGTGAAGTCGTAGGCCAGGTTGCCGAACAGCGCGTAGCTGTCGGTGCGGTGGGTGTAATCGAGGTTACGGTAATCGACGGTGCCACCGGTCTGGTTGGAGCCGGTGCCATTGGGCGTCGGACCCGGAATGATGCTGCGTACCGCGCTGTTGTCGAGGGTCTCGTGGAAGTAATGGGTGCCAAGCATCCAGCGCAGGGTCTCCTGCGGCGACGAGGCCAGGCGGAACTCCTGGGAGTACTGGTCGTAGGTCGCATCGCTGTCGCTGGCGCCGTTGACCTCGTAGGGCGTGTAGTCGGCATCGGTCAGCGACGTGTTGCGGATATGGTCGTAGGCGGTGATCGAGGTCAGGGTGTAGTCGCCGAGGTTCCAGTTCAGGGTCAGCGAGGTGCCGCTGTGGTCGAGCTTGTAGTCCTCGTCGGTGTTCAGCTCGATCTTGCGTCCGTCCGGGCGCTGGTAGCCGACGTTGTAGTAGCGCCCCAGGGGCAGCGAGCCGCTGCTGCCGTCGCCCTTGAATTCGCGGCCGTGGATCTTCAGCAGGGCTTCCAGGTCCTCGTTGACCTTGGCCAGGAACTGCACGCGCACGGCCTTCTTGTTGACGTCGCCGTAGGTCTGGTCGTTGGTCAGGTTATGGGTGAAGCCGTCGCGTTCCTCGGAGTACAGCGACACCCGTGCGGCCAGGCGGTCGTCCACCAGCGCGCCGCCGATGGCGCCATTGAGGATGCGCTCGTTCTTGCTGCCGAAGCCGATGGTGCCGTAGCCGTCGGTGTCGAAGGTCGGCTTCTTCGAAATCACGTTGACCGCACCGGCGGTGGTGTTCTTGCCGTACAGCGTGCCCTGCGGCCCGCGCAGGATCTCGATGCGTTCCAGGTCGAACAGCGGCCCGCCGCCGGCCACTGGCGCGTTGAGATAGACGTCATCGGCATAGATGCCCACCGGATACACCGTGGCCGCACCGGTATCGCCGGTGCCGAGGCCGCGGATGTACCAGCGCGGGCGACCGTCGCCATCCGGGTTCTTCGCCGAGGCGTTGGGAATGAAGGTGGTGATATCGCCCATGGCGCGCACGCCGTCGGCGGTGAGTTGGGTGCCCTGGACCGCCGAAACTGCCACCGGAACCTCTTGCAGGGTTTCCTCACGGTGTTGGGCGGTGACGGTGACGGTTTTCAGCGCTGGTGTGGTGCTGGTGTCATCGTCGGCGTGGGCGAACTGGCTGGCCAGCAACAGGCTGATGCCGATGCCTTTGGCGATTGGATTGAGTTGGAACTTGAACATGCTGCTTCTCCCCGAGCGTTGCAGATGCTGGGGTAGAGCAGGGTTTGTGCCATGTTTTCAAGCTATTGATTTATATGAATAAATCAGGAATTTCCGAGCGGTATTGCTAGAAGGGAAGCAAGGGGGTGGTGAATGCCTGTTGCTACAGCAGCAGTCTGCACCGGCCTCATCGCCGGCAACGCCGGCTCCCACAGGTTTTGTTTGCACCGCGAACCTGTGGGAGCCGGCGTTGCCGGCGATGAGGCCCTCAATAGCAACGATGAACCTCAGTCTTCTCGCTTCACCACCAAGGTCAAAATGTCATAACTCGCCACCAGTTCCCCAAGCTGGTTGGTCACCTCCACATCCCACGCCACCACCCCTTGCGGCACGCCCTGCGGACTCTTCTTGCCCTGGTCGATCTTGCGCTTGCAGGTCAGCCGGGCCTGGATGGTGTCGCCGATGCCCACCGGGTTGATGAAGCGCAAATTGTCCAGGCCATAGTTGGCCAGCACCGGCCCCGGAGCGGGACTGACGAACAACCCGGCCGCCGCCGAGAGCACGAAGTAGCCATGGGCGATACGCTTGCCGAACTGCGATTCGCGGGCGGCGATTTCGTCGAAGTGCATGTAGAAGTGGTCGCCCGACAGGCAGCCGAAGTTGACCAGGTCGGCTTCGGTGACGGTACGGCGGTGGGTCAGCAGCGACTCGCCGATACGCAGGTCCTCGAAATGGCGGCGGAACGGATGCACCTCGGTTTCGATCACTTCGGCACCGCGCACGTATTCACCGGTCACGGCCATCAGCATGCTCGGCGAGCCCTGCACCGCAGCCCGTTGCAGGTAGTGCTTGACCGCGCGCAGGCCGCCCAGCTCTTCGCCACCGCCGGCACGACCCGGGCCGCCGTGCTTGAGCTGCGGCAGCGGCGAGCCATGCCCGGTGGACTCGGCAGCGGCTTCGGCGTCCAGTACCAGCAGGCGGCCATGCCAGGCAGCGGCGACCGGTACGGCCTTGGCGGCGACGGCGCGGTCGGCGGTGATCAGGCTGGCCACCAGGCTGCCCTTGCCACGGGCGGCCAGGGCCAGGGCTTCGTCGAGGTCGTCGTAGGTCATCAGCGTGCTGACCGGGCCGAACGCTTCGATGTCGTGGGCGCCGCCTTCGACATGGGCATCACGGGCCAGCAGCAGGGTCGGGGCGAAGAAGGCACCGTTGGCCACGCCGTCGCCGCGCGGTTCGAAGCCGTCGCGGGCACCGAACAGCAGGTCGCAGCTCTGCAGCAACTGCTCGACCCGCTCACCGACATCGGCCTGTTGCGCGTGGGACGCCAGCGCGCCCATGCGCACGCCTTCCACCGACGGATCGCCGACCACCACCTTGCTCAAGCGGTCGCGCAGGCGGGTGGCAACCGCGTCCAGGTGCCTGGCCGGGACGATGGCGCGGCGGATGGCGGTGCATTTCTGCCCGGCCTTGGTGGTCATTTCCCGGGCGACTTCCTTGATATACAGCTCGAACTCCTCGCTGTCCGGAGCCACGTCCGGGCCGAGGATCGAGCAGTTCAGCGAGTCGGCCTCGGCGGTGAAGGGCACCGAGTTGCGGATCAGGTTGGGCGTGACCCGCAGTTTCGCCGCGGTATCGGCCGATCCGGTGAAGGTCACCAGGTCCTGGCCGTCGAGGCGCTCCAGCAGGTCGCCGGTGCTGCCAATCACCAGTTGCAGGGCACCCGGCGGCAGCAGGCCGGACTCGTCGATCAGGCGCACCACGGCTTCGGTCAGGTAGCTGGTGGCCGTGGCCGGCTTGACGATGCACGGCATGCCGGCAAGGAAGGTCGGGGCGAACTTTTCCAGCATTCCCCAGATCGGGAAGTTGAAGGCGTTGATGTGCACGGCGACGCCGGCCCGTGGCACCAGGATATGGCTACCGGCGAAGCGGCCCTGCTTGCCCAGGGGGATGGCCGGGCCTTCGTGGACCAGGTTGCCGGACGGCAATTCGCGAGCGCCGATGCCGGCATAGGAGAACAGCGTGGCATTGCCGCCCTCGATATCGATCCAGCTGTCGGCGCGGGTGGCGCCGCTGTGGTGGGACAGGGCATAGAGCTGTTCCTTGCGCTCGGCCAGGTACAGGGCGAGCGCCTTGAGACGCTGGGCGCGCTGCTGGAAGTCCAGGCCCATCAGCCCATTGCGGCCCTGTACCCGGCCGAAGGCGATGGCCTCGGCGAAGTCCGGGCGCTCCTCATGGGCGTGGGCCAGGACATGGCCGTCGATGGCGCTGCGCAGGGACTGGGCGGCGTGCTGGCCGATCCAGCGACCGGCGATAAAGCTTTGCAAGGTAGGGGCAGCAGACATCGTGGTGTCCTCCGATTCTTTTAAAAGGGCGCTGTTACCACAGCGCCAGGGTGTAGCCGACGATCAGGCGGTTTTCGTCCAGGGCATTGGTCAGGCCGTTGCCGGAACGGAAGGTGACGTTGCGCCAGCGCAGGCTGACGTTCTTCAGCGGGCCGCTCTGGATCACGTAGGCGAGGTCGGTGTCCCGTTCGCGCTCGCGGCCGTTGTCGATGCCGGCGGCCTTGGCGTGGCGGCCGTCGGTGTAGCGGGTCATGAAGGTCAGGCCGGGAATGCCCAGGGCGGCAAAGTCGTAGTCGTAGCGCGCCTGCCAGGAGTCCAGGCCGGCGCGGGTGAAGGTGTTGTAGGTGACCAGGTTGACGGTGTACGGGTCGCCGCCGTTGAGGAAGGGGAAGGCGCTGTCGCCGGACATCTGCTGGAAGGTGCCGCTGAACTTATGCGCGCCCACCGCCAGGGTGAACATGCCGTTGAAGTTGCGGTTGTCGATGCGCCCGGCGCGCTCGGCGCCGTCGCCGCGGCTGTCGAAATAGCGCAGGTCGCTGCGCAGGCTCATGCCCTCGGCCAGCGGCAAGGTGTGGAGCAGGCCGACATATTGCTGGCGATAGATCTCTTCCAGCTTGGCGTAGTAGTAGGTCACCGCCAGTTGCGGGTTGAAGGCATAGGTGCCGCCGCCGAAATCGAAGTGATCGCTGCTCGCCGCGCCGTAGCCGATATCGTCGTTGCTCGACGAATCGCGCAGGTTGGCCTTGGTCAGGCGCCCTCCGTTGAGGGTCAGGCCGTCGATCTCCTGGCTGGTCAGCAGGCCACCGCCGAAGGTCGAAGCGAGCAGGCGGGTGTCGTTGTAGGTCACCACCGGCAGCAGCGGCTGCAGGGTGCCCAGGCGCAGCACGCTCTTCGACAGGCGCACCTTGGCGGTCACGCCCAGCTCACTGTAGTCGTCGGCCGGCTCCAGGCTGTTGCGGCCGTAGGGCAGCAGGCCGGTGCCACGGCGGTCGCGGCTGGAGTCGAGCTTGATGCCCAGTTGGCCCATGGCATCGACGCCGAAGCCCAGGGTGCCGTCGGTAAAGCCCGACTCCAGCTTGGCGGTAAAGCCCTGGGCCCATTCCTCGGCCTTGGACTGTGGCGCGTTGTCCTGGTGGAAATCGCGATTGATGTAGTGGTTGCGCAGCTCGATCCTGGCGTGGCTGTCTTCGATGAAGCCGGCCAGGGCCGGGGTGCAGGCGAGGGGCAGGGTCAGGCCTGCCAGAAGGCGAATAGGGTTCATTGTTGTTATTCCCGAGTCGTTTTCTTGATTAGTGTTTTGCCGCGCCGGCTGCGCCGATGCCGGTCATGGAACGGATGAACTGCGCCAGGTAGCGGCCGCGCTCTTCGCTGGCCTGGGCTGAGCGGTCGGTCACCGAGAACGCCCAGGCGGCGAGGAAGGCCGCGCTCATGGAGAACAGCGCCGGGTTGGAGTAGGGGAACAGCGCCTTGTCGTGATGTAGGACGTTGACCCACACCACCGGGCTCAACACCAGCAGGATCACCGCCGAGACCAGGCCCGCCAGGCTGCCGGCCACGGCGCCACGGGTGGTCAGGCCTTTCCAGAACATCGACAGGAACAGCACCGGGAAGTTGACCGAGGCGGCGATGGCCAGTACCAGGCCGGAGAGGAAGGCGATGTTCTGCGACTCGAACATCAGGCCGAGGATGATCGCCAGCACGCCGATCACCAGGGTGGCGACGCGGGAGACGCGGATTTCTTCCTGTTCGCTGGCCTTGCCCTTGCGCACCACGCAGGCATAGATGTCATGGGACACCGCCGAAGCGCCGGACAGCGCCAGGCCGGCGACCACGGCGAGGATGGTGGCGAAGGCCACCGCCGAGATGAAGCCGAGGAACAGGTTGCCGCCCACGGCCTGGGCCAGGTGCACGGCGATCATGTTGCCGCCGCCGATGATTGCGCCGCTGGCGTCGCGGTAGGCCGGTTCGGTACCGACCATGACGATGGCGCCGAAGCCGATGACGATCAGCAGCAGGTAGAAGTAGCCGATGAAACCGGTGGCGTAGAACACCGACTTACGCGCTTCCTTGGCATCGCTGACGGTAAAGAAACGCATCAGGATATGCGGCAGGCCGGCGGTGCCGAACATCATGCCCAGACCGAGGGAAATGGCGTCCACCGGGTTCGACAGCAAGCCGCCCGGAGCCATGATCGCGGTGCCCTTGGCGTGCACGGCGGCGGCGCTGGCGAACATCGCCTCGGTGCTGAAACCGAAGTGCTTGAGCACCATGAAGGCCATGAAGGTGGTGCCGGACAGCAGCATCACCGCCTTGATGATCTGCACCCAGGTGGTGGCGAGCATGCCGCCGAAGGTCACGTAGAACACCATCAGCACACCGACCAGCATCACTGCGTACAGGTAGCTGATGCCGAACAGCAGCTCGATCAGCTTGCCGGCGCCGACCATCTGCGCCACCAGGTACAGCAGGGCCACGGTCAGGGTGCCGAAGGCCGAGGTCAGGCGTACCGGGGTCTGCGCCAGGCGGTAGGAAACCACGTCGGCGAAGGTGTATTTGCCCAGGTTGCGCAGACGTTCGGCGATCAGGAACAGGATGATCGGCCAGCCGGCAAGCACGCCGAGGGCGTAGAGCAGGCCGTCGTAGCCGTTGAGGAACATCATCGCCGAGATGCCGAGGAAGGACGCCGCGCTGATCATGTCGCCAGCGATGGCCAGGCCGTTCTGCATCCCGGTCAGGCCGCCGCCGGCGGTATAGAAGTCGCTGGCCGAGCGGGTGCGCAGGGCGGCCCAGCGGGTCACGCCGAGGGTGAAGACGACGAACAGCAGGAACATGCCGATGGCGGTCCAGTTCATTGCGCGCACTCCTGCTTGACCTTGTCGTTGAGCGGATCGAGGACGTTATTGGCGCGGTACACGTAGATACCGGTGAGGGCGAAGGACAGCAGGACGATCAGCACGCCCACCAGCATGCCGACGCTGGTCACGCCGCCGCTGAGGGACTGGCCGAGGGTGCTGGGGGAAAAGGCCACGAGCAGGACGAAGCCGTAGTAGATCACCAGCATGGCGGCGGTCAGGCTGCCGTTGAGGCGGCGCTTGCGCCGCACCAGTTGCTGGAAGTCGGGGTGGTTGCTGATGGATTCGATATGACTGGGAGTCATGGTGTGGGCGCTCTCTTGATCTTGTTGTAGTTGTTGTGTGATTCACGCTTGGGTATTGCTTTTGCGGCCTCATCGCTGGCAAGCCAGCTCCCACAGGTCTGGCGGTGCACTCGATCCCTGTGGGAGCTGGCTTGCCAGCGATAGGGCCGGAACAGGCTCAGAGCTGGTCGAAGTCCAGCACCACTCGCTCACTCACCGGGTAGCTCTGGCACGACAGCACATACCCGGCCGCCACTTCGTAGTCCTCCAGGGCATGGTTGCTGTCCATCTCCACCTCGCCCTCGATCACCTTGCACTTGCAGGTCGAGCACACCCCGGCCTTGCACGAGTAGGGCAGTTCGGCGCCGATGGCGTTGCCGGCATCCAGCACACTCTGGCTGTTGCGCGGCAGGTCGAAGGACAGCGCGCGGCCATCGCTGATCACGGTGATCTGGCTTACCGCCGAATCCACCTGGCGCGCGGCCTCGCGGGCCTGGCGACGCTCGTCGCTGCCGGCGGCGGCAAACAGTTCGAAATGGATGCGCTCGGTAGCCATGCCGCGTGCCTTGAGGGCATCGCGCACGGTCTCGGTCATCGCCTGCGGGCCGCAGATAAACGCGGCCTCCAGCTGCGGCACGTCGAGCCAGCGGCTGAACAGCTGCTCGCACTTGTCCGCATCGATGCGGCCGTTGTACAGGTCGATGTCCTGCTGCTCGCGGCTGAACACGAAGATCAGGTTGAGGCGTTGCAGGTAGCGGTTCTTCAGGTCTTCCAGCTGCTCGCGGAACAGCGCCGAGCCGCTGGCGCGGTTGCCGTAGAGCAGGGTGAAGCGGCTGTTCGGCTCGGCTTCCAGGGTGGTCTTGACGATCGACAGGATCGGCGTGATGCCGCTGCCCGCCGCCACTGCCAGGTAGTGGCCGTGGCGCGCCGGGTCGAGCGGCACGTGGAAGCTGCCGGAAGGCGGCATCACGTCGATCACGTCACCGGCCGCCAGCACTTCGTTGGCGAAGGCGGAAAAACGCCCGCCGGCGACCTTCTTCACCGCGACGCGCAGTTCGCCGTCGTTGATCCCGGTGCAGATCGAGTAGGAGCGGCGCACCTCTTCATCGTCGAGACGGGTACGCAGCACCAGGTACTGGCCCTGGGTGAAACGGAAGGTCTCGCCCAGCTCGCCCGGCACGTCGAACAGGATCGACACGGCGTCGCGGGTTTCGTTGCGCACTTGCTTGACGGTCAGGCTATGGAACTGGCTCATGGGAAATTCTCCAGCAAGCGCTCAGATGCACTTGAAATAATCGAAGGGCTCGCGGCAGTCGCAGCAGCGGTACAGGGCCTTGCAGGCGGTCGAGCCGAACTCGCTGAGCACCTCGGTGTGGGTGCTGCCGCACTGCGGGCAGGCGATCACATCGGGTTCGCCGAGCAGGCTGCGCTTGTTCGAACTGCCGGCCGGCGCGGCGATGCCGTAGGCACGCAGGCGTTCACGGCCGCTGGCGCTGATCCAGTCGGTGGTCCAGGCCGGGCTGAGCTGGCGGTTCAGCGCCGGCGCGGCGAACCCCGCCTGTTCCAGAGCGCTGCAGATGTCCTGCTCGATCACCTCGGTGGCCGGGCAGCCGGAGTAGGTCGGGGTCACGGTCACCCGCAGGTGGCCGTCGGCCCAGTCCAGGTCGCGGACGATGCCCAGCTCGACCACGCTGACTACCGGCACTTCCGGGTCCATGACCTGTTCCAGCACCGTCCAGGCCTGGCTCAGGTCGTCGGGCCGCGACGCACGGGCGCCGCGGTCGCTGGCGATCAGCTCACCAGGTCGCATCGGGGTAGGCTCGGGGCAGGGACTGCATTTCCGCCAGCAGCAGGCCGAGGTGCTCGCTGTGCACGCCCTGGCGACCGCTGAGGTAGAAGTGACTGGCCGGCAGCGGCACCGGCAGGGTGGCGCGCTCGAAGGTGGCTTCGACCTGTGCCTGCCAATCCAGGGCGACCTGCTCGGGATTGCCGATCACCCCGGCCTGGAACAGGCGCTGTTCGACCGCATCGGCGTCCACCAGCTCGACGGTGAAACGCCAGACCTGGGGCAGGGCGGCGAGCATGCGCTGGCGGCTGAGCTCGGTGCCGTCGCCCAGGCGCTCGACCCACTCGCCGGAACGGCGCAGGTGGTAGGTGACTTCCTTCAGCGCCTTGGCCGCGATGCCCTGGATGCGCTCGTCGCTGGAGCGGCACAGGCCCTGCAGCACGGCGAAATGCCAGGCGTCGTAGAAGAACTGCTTGAGGATGGTTACCGCGTAGTCGCCGTTGGGCTGTTCCACCAGCAGCAGGTTGCGGTAGGCGCGCTCGTCGCGGCGGAACACCAGGTGATCGGCATCGCGGCCGTCGGCGCCCAGTTCGGCGGCATATTCCAGCCAGTTGCGGGCCTGGCCGACCAGGTCGAGGCCGACGTTCATCAGCGCCAGCTCTTCTTCCAGCGCCGGGGCGCGGCCGCACCACTGGCACAGGCGCTGGGCCTGGACCATGGCGCTGTCGCCCAGGCGCAGCAGGTACTGGATCAGATCCCCGTTCATGGCAGAAGTCATTACATGTGCCCCACTTCGGCCGGCAGCTCGTAGAAGCTGGCGTGGCGATAGATCTTGTCTTCCGACGGTGCGAACAGCGGGTCCTTCTCGTCCGGCGAAGAGGCGGTGATCAGCGCCGAGGGCACTACCCACAGGCTCACGCCCTCGTTGCGCCGGGTGTACAGCTCGCGGGCGTTCTCGATGGCCATGGCGGCATCGGCGGCATGCACGCTGCCGACATGCTTGTGGTTAAGCCCGTGCTTGCTGCGCACGAACACTTCGAACAGGGTCCATTCGGACATGGCGATTTCTCCTCGGGCGGCGCTCAGGCGGCGTTCTTGTTGGCTTTTTTGCGGGCGTTCTTTTGTGCATGAGCGACGGCGGCTTCGCGGACCCAGGCGCCATCCTCGATGGCCTGGCGGCGGGTGGCGACCCGCTCCTGGTTGCATGGGCCGTTGCCCTTGAGCACTTCGTAGAATTCGTCCCACTGGATCTGGCCGAAGTCGTAGTGGCCGCGCTCGGCGTTCCACTTCAGCTCCGGATCAGGGGCGGTGCAGCCGAGCAGTTCCAGTTGCGGCACGGTCTGGTCGATGAAGCGCTGGCGCAGTTCGTCGTTGCTCTGGCGCTTGATCTTCCAGGCCATGGACTGGGCGCTGTTGGGCGAGTGTTCGTCGCTCGGGCCGAACATCATCAGCGATGGCCACCACAGGCGGTTGATGGCGTCCTGGACCATGTCCTTCTGCGCCTGGGTGCCCTCGCGCATCATGGTCAGGAGGATTTCGTAGCCCTGGCGCTGGTGGAAGCTCTCTTCCTTGCAAATGCGGACCATCGCCCGCGAGTAGGGGCCGTAGCTGGTGCGCTGGAGCACTACCTGGTTGACGATGGCGGCACCATCCACCAGCCAGCCCACCGCGCCGACATCGGCCCAGCTCAGGGTCGGATAGTTGAAGATGCTGGAATATTTTGCTTTTCCGCTGTGAAGCTTTTCAATTTCCGTATCACGATCGGCGCCCAGGGTCTCCATGGCGCTGTACAGGTACAGGCCATGCCCGGCCTCGTCCTGGATCTTCGCCATCAGTTGCAGCTTGCGCTTGAGCGACGGGGCGCGAGTGACCCAGTTGCCTTCCGGCAGCATGCCGACGATTTCCGAGTGGGCGTGCTGCGAAATCTGCCGGATCAGCGTTTGCCGATAGGCATCGGGCATCCAGTTCTTGGCTTCGATCTTGATCTCGGCATCGATGCGCTCCTGGAAGGCGCGCTCCTGTGCGGACATCTCGTCGAGGGTCTTCAGGCGCTTGACGCCGGTTTCGACCAATTGTGCGTACATATGTGTCTCCCGCCTTTTTGTCATGGGGGCTTCGGGGCGTGGATACAGTTATAAGTGATACAAAACAAAATATCAAACATAAAAAATGGTGTCGCAATTGAATTGTGTATCGAATTGACCGGTTCGCGGGTGCGGGTTGTTCTATGTACTTATAGTATGTACTTTTGGTACATCGATTCGACCTTCGCAGGAGTTCATCCCATGCATGCCTTGATCGTGGTTTCCCATCCGGACAAGCAGTCCCTGACCCACACCGTCGCCGCCGAACTGGCTGCGCATATCCCCCAGGCTCACGGCTTCGAGATAGCCGATCTGCATGCCGAGGGCTTCGACCCGCGCTTCAATGCCGAGGACCTCGGCTTGTTCCGCAACCAGTCCCCGCTTGCCGGCGATGTGCTCGCCGAGCAGGCGCGCATCGACCGGGCCGATGCCCTGGTGCTGGTCTATCCGGTGTACTGGTGGTCGTTCCCCGGCGTGCTCAAGGGCTGGATCGACCGCGTTTTCACCAGCGGCTGGGCCTACGACCAGGCCGAGCAGGGCCTGCTGCAGCGTCTGCCGGTGCACCTGGTGGCGCTGGCCGGGGCAGGGCCGCGCACCTATGACAAGCACGGCTATGCCGTGGCCATGCACACCCAGATCGAGCACGGGATCTTTGGCTATTGCGGCGCGCGGGTGGCATCCTCGACGCTTTTGACCCAGGCCGATGACGACTTTCCCCAAGGTCACCTGGACGCGGCGCGGCGTATTGGCCGCGAGCTGTTCACGCAGAGGAGTTGATGCATGTCCGATACCCGCAAGCGCCTGAGCCGGGAGCAGCGCCTGGAGCAATTGCTGGAGGTTGCCCGGCAACTGATCGCCGAGGAGGGCAGCGATGCCCTGAGCCTGGGGCGCCTGGCCGAAGCGGCGGGGATCACCAAGCCCACGGTGTACGACCACTTCGGTACCCGGGAAGGCCTGCTGACTGCGCTGTACCGGGATTTCGAAGTGCGCCAGAACCGGCTGATCGATGCGGCCATGGCGGCGGGAGAAGCAAGCCTGGAAGGCAAGGCGCGGGCGATCGCCGACAGCTATGTCGATTGCGTACTGGCCGAAGGGCGGGAGATTCCCGGGGTGCTGGCGGCGCTGGAAGGCTCGCCGGAGCTGGCCCGGCTCAAGCGCGAATGCCAGCTGGAGTTTCTCGACAAATGCCGCGCGGTGCTTGGGCCGTTCGCCGGGACACTGTCTACGGCTGGGCTATGGGGCATGCTCGGTGCCGCCGATGCCTTGTCCGGGGCGGCGGTGGCCGGGGAGATCGAGGATGGGCAGGCGCGGGATGAGTTGTTTGCGGTGATTGTCGGGCTGGTAAGCAGGAGCTGAATTTCCAGTCGAGGCTGATGGCCTCATCGCCGGCAATGCCGGCTCCCACAGGTATTGCGTACACCGCCGAACCCTGTGGGAGCTGGCGTTGCCAGCGATGAGGCCGGCAAGTCAGGCTTGTTGCTTGCGCTTGTCATACACATGACAAGCCTTGCCCTCCGACCGTTTGATCGAGTACGCCGGCTGCAACACGATCCGCGAGCTGATGCCGATATGGGTCTTGATATGCCGGCCCAGCTCCGAGCACACCTCTTTCTGTTGCGCCTCGCCCAGGTGCTGGTGCTCGCCGCGCAGTTCGACGTGGATATCGATGCTGTCGAGGTTGCCGTTGCGGTACAGGTGGATCTCGTAGCACTCGGCAAGCTGCTTGACCTTGAGCACCTGCTCCTCGACCTGGGTCGGGAACACGTTGACCCCGCGGATGATCAGCATGTCGTCGCTGCGTCCGGTGATCTTGTCGATGCGCCGCATCGGTCGCGCCGTGCCCGGCAGCAGGCGGGTCAGGTCGCGGGTGCGGTAGCGCACCATGGGCAGTGCCTCCTTGCTCAGGGTGGTGAACACCAGTTCGCCCAGTTCGCCGTCCGGCAGCACTTCGCCGGTCACCGGGTCGATGATTTCCGGGTAGAAATGGTCTTCCCACACAGTCGGTCCGTCGCGGCTCTCGGCGCATTCCATGGCCACGCCCGGGCCCATGATTTCCGACAGCCCATAGATGTCCAGAGCGGTGATGCCCAGGCGTGCCTCGATCGACGCGCGCAGCTCCGGGGTCCACGGCTCGGCACCGAAGATGCCCAGGCGCAGGGCCAGTTTGTGCGGGTCGATGCCCTGGCGCTCGATCTCGTCGGCCAGATTGAGCATGTACGAGGGGGTGACCATGATGATGTCCGGCTGGAAATCACGGATCAGCTGCACCTGCTTTTCGGTCTGGCCGCCGGACATGGGGATCACCGTGCAGCCCAGGCGCTCGGCACCGTAGTGCGCGCCGAGGCCGCCGGTGAACAGGCCATAGCCATACGACACATGCACCTTGTCACCCTTGCGCCCGCCCGCGGCGCGGATCGAGCGGGCCACCAGGTCGGCCCAGGTATCGATGTCCTTCTGCGTGTAGCCGACCACCGTCGGTTTGCCGGTGGTGCCGCTGGAGGCGTGCAGGCGCACGATGTCGTGCTGGGGCACGGCGAACATGCCGAACGGGTAGTTGTCGCGCAGGTCGTTTTTCACGGTGAAAGGGAATTTCGCCAGGTCGGCGAAATCCTTCAGGTCGGACGGGTGCACACCCAGCTCATCGAAGCGCTGGCGGTACATCGGCACGTTCTGATACGCGTGTTCCAGGCTCCAGCGCAGGCGTTCCAGCTGGTGGGCGCGGAGCTGGTCGACGCTGGCGGTTTCCATCGGGTCGAGCA
The DNA here is from genome assembly GCF_057808595.1 of Pseudomonas sp. FG98. Classification (NCBI taxonomy): domain Bacteria; kingdom Pseudomonadati; phylum Pseudomonadota; class Gammaproteobacteria; order Pseudomonadales; family Pseudomonadaceae; genus Pseudomonas; species Pseudomonas sp. FG98. The sequence continues at coordinate 27,099 of NZ_JBMDIJ010000052.1, forward strand.
CGGAGGCGGGGGCAAGCTGCATGTTCATGGGTTCACTCTGCATGTTGTTCTTGTGAGTGCATGGCGCCAAGCATAACCCGGCGCCCGGGAGCGTTTGTCAGTCAGTGGTCGAGTCGTTCGATGATCAGCGCCAGGCCCTGGCCGACACCGATGCACAGGGTGCACAGGGCGTAGCGGCCCTGGCGCCGTTCCAGTTCGTGCAGGGCGGTAGTGACCAGGCGCGCGCCGCTCATGCCCAGCGGGTGACCGAGGGCGATGGCACCACCGTTGGGGTTGACCCGTGGATCGTCGTCGGCCACCCCCAGTTCGCGCAGCACAGCCAGGCCCTGGGCGGCGAAGGCTTCGTTGAGTTCGATCACGTCCATGTCGGTCAGGGCCAGGCCGGTCAGTTCCAGTACCTTGTGGGTCGCCGGGACCGGGCCGATACCCATGATCCGTGGCTCGACCCCGGCGCTGGCCATGCCGAGCACCCGACCGCGAGCCTTCAGGCCGTAGCGATTGGCAACTTCCGCACTGGCCAGGAGCACGGCGCAGGCGCCGTCGTTGACCCCCGAGGCGTTGCCGGCGGTGATGCTGCCACCCTCGCGGAATGGCGTGCCCAGGCGCTGCAACTGCTCCAGGGTGGTATCGCCGCGCGGGTGTTCGTCATGCTCGACCAGCTTGTCCGGCCCTTTGCGCTGGGGGATCCGCACCGCAACGATCTCTTCCGCCAGGCGCCCGCTGGCCTGGGCCGCGCCGGCGCGTTGCTGGCTGCGCAGGGCGAAAGCGTCCTGGTCGGCGCGGCTGATATTGAACTGCTCGGCCACGTTCTCGGCGGTCTCCGGCATGCTATCGATGCCGTATTGCCGCTCCATCAACGGATTTACGAAGCGCCAGCCGATGGTGGTGTCGAACAGCTCGGCCTGGCGGGAGAAGGCGGTCTCGGCCTTGCCCATCACCAGCGGCGCACGGGACATCGACTCGACGCCGCCGGCCAGCACCAGCCCGGCCTCGCCACAGCGGATCGCCCGCGCCGCCGCGCCTACCGCTTCCAGGCCGGAAGCGCAGAGACGATTGAGGGTCACTCCGGGCACGCTGACCGGCAGCCCGGCCAGCAGCGAGGCCATGCGCGCGACGTTGCGGTTGTCCTCGCCGGCCTGGTTGGCGCAGCCGTAGACCACTTCGTCGACCTGGCTCCAGTCCACCTGGGGGTGGCGCTCCATCAAGGCGCGCAGGGGGATTGCACCGAGGTCGTCGGCACGCACCGCGCTGAGGGCGCCGGCATAACGGCCGATGGGCGTGCGCACGGCATCGATGATCAGGGCATCTTTCATTTCAGGGTTTCCTCCGCGAGCACGGTGCCGCGTATCTGGTAGGACTTGCCACGGAACAGGGCGATCAACTGGCCGTGCTGATTGTCGATGCGCACGTCGTAGACGCCGGTGCGTTTGCCCCGGCTCAGTTCGTTGCAGGTGGCGGTCAGGGTGTCGCCTTCGAAGGCCGGAGCGACGTAGTCGATGCTGCAGCCCTGGGCCACGGTGGCGGCGTTGTGGCTGTTGCAGGCAAAGGCGAAGGCCGAGTCGGCCAGGGCGAAGAGGAAGCCGCCGTGGCAGGTGTTGTGGCCCTGGAGCATGTCGGCGCGCACGCTCATGCCCACGGTGGCGCTGCCCGGGCCGCTGGCCAGCAGGCGCATGCCCAGGCCCTGGCTGGCGGCGTCGCGGTCATACAGGGCCTGGGCGCAGCGGCTGGCCAGATCCAGACGGTCATTCATGAAAAGGCACTCCTTCGGCCAGTTGCCGACGCAGTTGCAGGGAAGGGCGGTAGCGTTCCTCGCCGTAGGCGCCTTGCAGGTGGTCGAGCACCCGCACCAGAGTCGCCGCACCGAGGCGATCGGCCCAGGCCAGCGGCCCGCAGGGGTAATTGACCCCGGCGCGCATGGCCAGGTCGATATCCGCCGCCGAAGCCACCCCTTGCAGCAGGGCATCGGCGGCTTCGTTGGCGAGCATGGCCACGGTGCGCAGTACGCACAGGGCAGGGCTGTCGCGCAGCGCGGTGACGGCGATTCCGGCCTTGGCCAGCAGGGCGACGACCTGGTCCACGGCCTGGGGCGAGGTGGTGGCCGACCAGCTGATGGCAAGGCGGCGGCAGCTGCGGTAGTCCAGTGCCAGGTCGAGCAGTACCAGGTTGCTCAAGCCTTCGTCGGCGCTGCGCTGGCTGGCCAGGCGACCATCGCTGAGGGCGACGGTGGCTTCGCCGACCCGCAGCAGACCGCGACCGGCGCGCTGGCTGATCTTTATTTCATGGTCCGTCAGGCGTTCCAGCAGCGGCTGCAACAGTCCGGTATCGCCTTCGACAATCACCTGCGGCACAGGCGTCGTGCTGTCCAGTGTCAACGGCTGCGGCCGTACTGCGCCGTCGCGGTAGTCATAGAAGCCGCGCCCGCTCTTGCGCCCGAAGTGGCCGGCGTCCACCAGTTCTTTCTGGATCTGCGAGGGCTGGAAGCGCATGTCCTGGTAATAGGCGTCGAACACCGAGCAGGTCACCGCGTAGTTGACGTCGTGGCCGATCAGGTCGGTCAGCTCGAAGGCGCCCATGGCAAAACCGCCGGCCTCGCGCAGCAGTGCGTCGAGGCTGGCGCAGTCGGCGGCGCCTTCCTGCAGCAGGCGCAGGCTCTCGGCGTAGAACGGTCGGGCCACGCGGTTGACGATAAAGCCCGGGGTCGAACGGGCCAGCACCGGCTTCTTGCCCCAGGCCTGGGCGGTGGCGAGCACCGTGGCGACCACGTTGGCGTCGCTGGCCAGGCCCTGGATCACCTCCACCAGTTGCATCACCGGCGCCGGATTGAAGAAGTGCATGCCCACCAAGCGCTCCGGACGCTGCATGCCGGCGCCGAGGCGGGTGATGGAGATCGACGAGGTGTTGCTGGCGAGGATGCACTCCGGCGCGCACAGGGCTTCCAGTTGGCGCAGCAGGGCCTGCTTGATTTCCAGGTTCTCGATGATGGCCTCGATCACCAGGCCGGCATCGGCCAATTGTTCCAGGTTGTCTGCCGGGACCAGCGCGGCCAGGCAGGCTTCGCGGGCGCTGGCGGCCAGCTTGCCGTTGGCGACGCGCTTGTCCAGTTGCTTGCCGATGCCCTCGATGGCCTGGGCAGCGGCGCCCGGGCGATTGTCGTAGAGCCAGACCCGGTGCCCGGCGCTGGCCGCGACCTGGGCGATGCCGGCACCCATGGCCCCGGCACCGATGACCGCCACCGGCACGCTTGTGTTCAGTGCGCTCATCGCTTCAGTACCCCTTGAACGCTGGCGTGCGTTTTTCCATGAAGGCGGCGACGCCTTCGCGGTAGTCCTCGCTGCGCCCGGCCAGGCGTTGCAGATCGCGCTCCAGGGTCAGTTGCTCCTCGAAACTGTTGTCCAGGCTGGCATGCAGGCTGCGCTTGATCAGGCCCAGGCCGTAGGTGGGCTGGGTCGCCAGTTGGCGGGCGAGGGCGATGGCCTGGTCGCGCAGTTCGGCATCGTCCACCACCTTGTAGATCAGCCCCCATTCCAGGGCCTGTTCGGCGCTCAGGCGCTCGCCCAGCAGGGTCAGGGCCTTGGCCCGGGCCATGCCGACCAGGCGTGGCAGCGCCCAGGTGCCGGCGGAATCGGGGATCAGGCCGATCCTGCAGAAGGCCTGGATAAAGCTGGCGGAGCGCGCGGCCAGGACCAGGTCGCAGGCCAGCGGGATATTCGCCCCGGCCCCGGCGGCCACGCCGTTGACCGCGCAGATCACCGGGATCGGCAGCTCGCGCAGGGTGCGGATCAGCGGGTTGTAGAAACGCTCGATGGACAGGCCCAGGTCGGGCATCTCGGCGCCAGGGGCGACATTGCGGTCGCTCAGGTCCTGGCCGGCGCAGAAGCCACGGCCCTCGCCGGTGAGCAGCAGGACGCGGACCTCGGCGCTGTTCTGCACGGTCTTCAGCGCCTCGCGCACTTCCTGGTGCATCAGGGTGTTGAAGCTGTTCAGTTGCTCGGGGCGATTCAGGCACAGGGTGGCGACCCCGGCTTCGATGGAAAACAGGATGTGCTGGTAACTCATGACGGGGTCCTCTTAGCAGCCCTTGAAGGCGGCCTGGCGTTTTTCCTGGAAGGCGCGGATGCCTTCGTTGCGGTCGGCGGTGCCGGCCAGCAGGGTGAAAGCGTGGCGTTCGAAGCGCAGGCCGCTGGCCAGGTCGAGGTCCTGGGCCTTGAGTACGGCTTCCTTGGCCAGGCGCACGGCCAGCGGCGCCTTGGCGGCAATACGCTGGGCGATCTGCAGGGCGCGTTCGACGGTGAATTCCGGTTGGGTGATTTCGCTGACCAGGCCGGCTTCGAGGGCGCGGCGGGCGCTGATCGACTCGCCGGCGAGGACCATCTGCATCGCCAGCGACTTGCCCACCGCATGCAGCAGACGCTGGGTGCCGCCGGCGCCGGGCATGATCCCCAGGTTGATTTCCGGCTGGCCGAACTGGGCGTCGCTGCCGGCGATGAGGATGTCGGCATGCATGGCCAGTTCGCAGCCGCCGCCCAGGGCGTAGCCGTTGACGGCGGCGATCAGCGGTTTGGGGAAGCGGGTGATCTGCTGCCAGTGCTGCTGGCGCGGGTCGTCGAGCATGCCGACCAGGTCGCGCTCGGCCATTTCGTTGAGATCGGCACCGGCGGCGAAGGCCTTGCGGCTGCCGGTGATGACCACGGCGCGCACGCCCGGATCTTCAGCGCAGCGCTGCAACTCGGTTGCCAGCTCGCCGAGCAGTTCGCTGGTCAGGGCATTCAGTGCATGCGGACGATGCAGGGTGATCAGGCAGGTGGCCTGATGGGCCTGCACCTCGAGGGTGTTCGGCATGACGCGGTTCCTCGCAAGGCGTTGCCTGGCCTCGGGGGCCGGCGTTTTTTATTGGATGGGCTGCTTGGCCCTTTCGCCAGAGTATAGGCATAATGCGATACAGAAAAACAACATAACAAAATAAAAATGTGTCTAATGATCCTGTGTTATTTTGCGGGATCGCCGTTATTACTGAATGAAACCCGCTATTGAGGGTTTTATCTTGCATGCCTGGTGCGTATCGTTTTCGAGGAAATTCGTCATGACTTGTTACAGTATCGATGGCCTGACCCCGGTGGTTCACCCGACCGCCTACGTGCATCCCTCGGCGGTGCTGATCGGCGATGTGATCATTGGCCCGCACTGCTACGTCGGGCCTTTGGCCGCCTTGCGCGGCGATTTCGGGCGGATCGTCCTGGAGGAGGGCGCCAATCTGCAGGACACCTGCGTGATGCACGGCTTCCCGGCCAGCGACACGGTGGTGCAGCGCAACGGCCATGTCGGCCACGGTGCGGTGCTGCACGGTTGCGTGGTGGGCGAGGATGCGCTGATCGGCATGAATGCGGTGATTCTCGACAATGCGCGAATCGCACCGCGCTGTATCGTATCGGCCGGCGCGCTGGTCAAGGCGGGTTTCCAGTGCGAGGAGCAGTCGTTGCTGCTGGGGTCGCCGGCCAAGGTCACCCGGCGCCTGAGCGACGATGAAGTGGCCTGGAAGCAGACCGGTACCCGGGCCTATCAGCAGCTGACTCGGCGCTGTCTTGAAAGCATGCGGGAGTGCACGCCACTGACCGAGATCGAGGCAGGGCGCGGCCGTTACCGCGACGATGCCGTGCGCCCGAAAGTACCGGGTGGCGCCTGAGCCTGCCGGCGCGCCCGGAGCATGGTCATGCTGCGGGCGCGCGGGTATATTCCTTCCTTTTTCGACCGGAACGCCTATGTCGTCCCTCACTCCGCTGGACCACCTGATCGACCGCTTCCAGCAGCAGACCCCGATTCGTGCCAGCTCCCTGATCATCACCCTCTACGGCGATGCCATCGAACCCCGTGGCGGCACCGTCTGGCTCGGCAGCCTGATCCAGCTGCTGGAGCCCATGGGCATCAACGAACGGCTGATCCGCACCTCGATCTTCCGCCTGACCAAGGAAAACTGGCTGACTGCGGAGAAGGTCGGCCGGCGCAGCTACTACAGCCTGACCGGCACCGGGCGGCGGCGTTTCGAGAAGGCCTTCAAGCGGGTCTATGCGGCCAATCCACCAGCCTGGGACGGTTCCTGGTGCCTGGCGATGCTCACCCAGTTGCCCCAGGACAAGCGCAAGCAGGTTCGCGAGGAGCTGGAATGGCAGGGCTTCGGCGCCATCTCCCCGGGCGTGCTGGCCTGTCCGCGCAGCGACCGCGCCGATGTCATGGCCACCCTGCAGGACCTTGGTGCCCAGGAAGAAACCATCCTCTTCGAAACCACCGCTCAGGATGTGCTGGCTTCCAAGGCGCTGCGCATGCAGGTGCGCGAAAGCTGGAAGATCGATGAACTGGCGGCGCACTACAGCGAGTTCATCCAGCTGTTCCGGCCGCTGTGGCAGAGCCTCAAGGAGCAGGCGCAGCTCGATCCCAAGGCCTGCTTCCTGGCCCGGGTGCTGTTGATCCATGAATACCGCAAGCTGCTGCTGCGCGACCCGCAACTGCCGGACGAACTGCTCCCGGGCGACTGGGAAGGCCGGGCGGCGCGGCAGTTGTGCCGGAATATCTACCGGTTGGTGCAGGGGCCGGCGGAGCAGTGGCTGGAGGCGGCGATGGAGACTGCGGATGGGCCGTTGCCGGCGGTGAGCGAGGGGTTCTACAAGCGTTTTGGCGGCTTGGGCTGATAGTCATTTGTTGTTCTTGAGGGCCTCATCGCTGGCAAGCCAGCTCCCACAGTGACCGTGTGCATCGCAGGACCTGTGGGAGCTGGCTTGCCAGCGATGAGGCCCTGAAAATCACCCCGATACTTCAGTTGTATCCCCAACCCACAGCACATACCGATCCTTCCCCGCCCGCTTGGCGTCATACAGCGCGGCATCCGCCCGGCCCAGGGCATTGCCCAGGGTGTCGCCGTCTTCCATGCGGGTCAGGCCGATGCTGACCGTCACCGGATGCTCCCCCGGGGTCTCCCGCACCAGCGTACACAGTGCCGCCACCCTGGCCTCGGTGGCGGCCTGGTCCAGACCCCACAGGTAGACCACGAACTCCTCGCCACCGAGCCGTGCATAGACGAACTCGTTCATGCTGGTGCGGATATTGCCGGCGATGCGCTTGAGCACCACGTCGCCGCTGTCATGGCCGTACTGGTCGTTGACCCTCTTGAAATTGTCCACGTCGATCATCGCCAGGTAGCGCTCCGGGCTTTCGTCGGCATCCTGCATGTGCTGCTCGGCGAGTGCGACGAAGGAGCGGCGGTTGGGGATTTCGGTGAGTACGTCGATATAGGCCTGGTCGAGCAGCAGGCGCGACATGTGGAAGTTCTGCAGCTTGGCCTGGCGCAGCACCACGTAGCTGTAGAAGGTCAGGCCGGTGATGAACGCGGCATAGCTGATGATCATGCAGCCACGCAGGTCGAACAGCTCGGTGCCTTCGGCCTGGAACGGGTTGAGCAGCAGCCAGGTGACCAGCGCCGAAGCGAAGAACGACCAGCGCCGCACCGGCAGGATCGAGATCGAATAGAGAATGCTCGACGCCGCCATGATCAGCCAGGCGGCTTGATGGTCCTCGGGGGTGCCGTCGACCACCAGGCGCACGGCGAAGGCCATCAGGCTGACGAACAGCAGGTTGAGCCAGCTGAAATGCTCGGCTTTGCGCACGAACAGCAGGATCACCGTGAGGATGCCCATGGCGCAGATCAGTGCCGCCGAGCGCCAGGTGAAGCCCTGGCTGCCGATAAAGCTCACCAGCAGATCGAACAGGAACCAGATGCCGATGCTCAGGCAGAACACCAGGATGCAGAAATGCCGCAGTCGTTCGAAATCGTGCTGGCGGAATTCGGCGCGCACTGTCTGCGGGGGCGGGTGATGGCGGACCTGGTTTTCGATGGTTTTGTACATGGCTTGGCTTATTGGTTGTTCGTCAGGGCCCTATCGCCGGCAACGCCGGCTCCCACAGGGTTCTGCGGTGTGCCCGCAATCAAGGAGCACTGGGCAACACCTTTGCCCAAGGCCGGTAATTCAAGGCAAACACCGCCTGGTCGTGACACCCGGCGCCCATCGCGGGTGCGGCCGGCACCGCCCGGAACGGCTGGCCCTCGGCGCTGACCTGGCGGAACGCTTCGTGAATGATCCCCACCTCGCAGGGCAGGGCGCGGACATAGTCGGCGCGCACCAGCGGCGGCAAGCGCCCGGTGCCCGCGCCGTCCTGCCACCACAGCTTGATGCCCAGCCCGGCCAGTTTGCCGAACCAGCTGGCCTGCACCCCGGGCGCCAGCTTGCCAGTACTGAAGGCGCTGATATGCAGCGGCGCGTCCAGTTTGCGGTTGAATTCCTGCAACTGGCTGAACAAGGCATCCCGTCGCTCGGCCATCTGGAAGTGCAGGTCGTCCAGCTCCATCGGCAGGTACCAGCCCGCCACCGGCAAGCCCCATTGGCGCACCTCGCGCTGCTGGGCCAGGGAGTCGCCGAGTTGCGACTTCCAATAGGCCGCCAGCCCGCCCGTGTCCAGTTCGTTGATCCGGGTGTAGTAGGCGCTGTCCAGGTACAGGCCCAGGACCAGTTCCAGTCCCTGGGCATGGGCCTCCTTCAGGCTTGCGGCGAGCCAGCCGTCGGCACCGCCGAAGCGCTCGTCGCCGTAGCGGGTCCATTGCACCATCAGGGTCTTGCCGCCATGGCTCACGGTATCGCGCCATAGCTGGCGCCACTGCTCGGTGCTGAGCACAGCATCGCGGCTTTGCGGTTGATAGATCACCCGCTGGTCGGCCGCGACCGGCAGGCAGGCCAGCAGTAGGAGAAACAGGATCCGGCGCATCAGAAGGTCAACTCCACACCGAGGAGCACGCCATTGGCGCGCTCGTACAGATTGCCGCCGAGGGACTGCTGGTACTCCGTGCGGACCTTCAGCGAGCCCCGGTATGCGTTGTATTTGTCGTCGTCGAACCACCATTGCCAGCGCAGCCCGACCCCGGCACGCAGGTCCTGGCGCCAGTCGTTGCTCGGGTCCTGGCTGGCGAATTCGAGGAAGCCGTAGGGCATGACGGTCTGCGGCGAGCGGGTGTCGAGCTTCCAGGTGTGGCCCTGCTGGTAGCGCGACAGCCACTGGTGATCACCGGCGCGGGTCCACCAGGAGGCATCGAGGTAGAGGAAGCGTTCGTTCCAGTCGTCCTCGTCGACCCGCCAGTCGGCGCGGTAGTCGCCCTGGTCGAAGAACGAGGCGGTGGCCCGCAGCAGCAGGTCGTTGCTGCTCGACGCATGGCTGCGCAGGTCGCGCCAGTTGCGCCCGACCTTGCCCGGGCTGAACAGTTGGCCGAGGCTGAGGCCGTCGTAGTGGCTGTCGTCGATCTCGCGCTGGTGGTACAGCTCGCTGTACAGGTTGAGGTTGGCGGTGCCCAGCGGCTTCCAGCGCAGGCCGACGCCGGTGCCCATGCTTTGCGCGTAGTCGCTGCGCCCGCTGCCGCCGAACAGCACCCGGCCGTAGACCGAGAAGGTGCTGCCATTGCGGCTTGGCTCGTCGCCCAGGGCGTGGTCCCACATGGCCATCTGCACGTTCTGCGATTGCGCGCGACGTTGCGGGTTGTCGGAGGCGCGGAAGTTGTCGTTGGTGGAAATCCCGGCGGGCGACCAGGTGCTGGCGAGGGTCACCGTATCGCGCCGCGACAGCGCTTCGTGGGCGCGGCGCTGGCGGTACTTGCGTGCCTCCAGGCTGCCGTATTCGTCGTCGCCGCCGACCAGGTCCTGCTCCACATCCAGCACCCGGCGCAGTTCCTTGCGCGCGGCGGCACTGTCTTCCACTTCGTCGTAGCGCCAGGCCAGGGTCTCGCCGAGGCGGTAATCCTCGGGGAAGCTGCGGGTGGCCTGCTCCAGCAAGGGAATGGACTGGCGGCGGACGGCCTTGTCCTCGCTGCCGGCCAGGCGCATGCCGTAGTCGGCGCGGTAGCGTGGATGCTCCGGAGCCAGGCGCACGGCTTCGGCCAGCCAGGCGGTGCTTTGCGCCAGGTCGCCGGTTTTCTGCGCGGTGATCGAGGCGTCGTAGTAGTGCTCGGCGCGGGGCTGGTGCTGCAGGGCCTGGCGTCGCCGTTCCAGGGACTGGGGCAGGTCGCCGCGGCGCTCGGCGATGCTCGCGCCCAGGGCCCAGTCGTCGGCATTGGGGTGGGCGGCGCGGCTCCAGTGTTGTTCGGCGCGCTCCGGGTTGCCGGCGTTGAGAGCGCTTTGTGCGGCGGTCAGGCGTGCGTTGTCGGTCCATTCGCTGGCCGGCAGGCTGTCGAAGATGCGCTGGGCGCCAGCCGCATCGCCCGCGGCCTCGAGGGCGTAGGCCAGGGGCAGGCGGCTGCCGCGATCACCAAGACGCTCGGCGGCCTGGTAGTACACCACGGCCTCGCCGGGATGCTCGGGCATGGCGCAACGGCCCAGGGCTCGCAACTGGCCGGGCTCGGTGGGTTCTGCGGGTATCGCTGCGTGCACCGCGCCGCACTGGCCGCTTTCCGCCAGGCGCGCCAGCAGCAGGGCCCGGCTGGCGGCATCGACCCGCGGGATCAGGGCGACAGCGCGGCGACTGTCCAGCGTCGTGTCGGTCTGGCTGTAGAGCCCGGCCAGGCGTTGCAGCAGCGGGGCGGAAAGCCGACCCTGATGGCGGTCGTAGGCCTGTTCCAGCATGGCTAATGCCTCATGCTTGCGCCCGGCGTTGAGCATCAGGTAGGTAGCCTGGTTAAGCGCATCCAGGCTGCCGGTCTGGCGATACAGGCTTTCCCAGGCGGTGCTGGCATCGCGGCGATTGCCGCTGCCCTGCAGCAGTTCGGCACGCTGTTGGAGAATTACCGGGGTCTGCGGTTGCGCGGCCAGCCAGTCCATGACCTGGCGGGTCTTGCCTTGCTCGCGCCAGACCTCCAGCAGTCGTTGCTGGCGCTGGGCGTCCCAGGGCTGCGGCAGGCGCTGGTTTTGCAGAAGGTCATCGGCGTGCAGGCGCTGGGCGAGAATCAGCCAGGTTCTCGGGTCGTCCTCGGCGCGGCATTGACGAAGCTGGTCGAGGGCGTGCTGCGGGTCATTGCGTGACAGCCACTCGGCGGTCTCCAGGCAAGGCTTGTTCAGGTCGTTGCTGAGTTCCCGTACCAGTGCGCCGTCTTCGCTCTGTCGGGCCAGTTCGAGCAGTTGCTCGCGGTGTTGCGGCTGGTCGCGGTCGGCTTCCGGCAGGCTTTGCAGCCAGCGTCGGGCCTGTTGTTCGTGACCCACGGCGACGGCGCGATCGACCATCGCCAGGCGGGTCTTGCGCGCGGCGTCCGCCGAGGGCGCTTGCGTCAGCAGTTGCTGCAACGGTGCGTCGTCAAGACGCTGCACATAGGCATTGGCCAGGCGCTGCCAGTCATCAGGCTGAAGTTGCCCGTTGGCTGCCAGCGGCGCCAGTTGCTGCACGGTTTCGTCCCAGTCGCCGACCTGCTCGGCCCAGTTGGCCCGGGACTGGCGCAGGATATTGTCGTCGCCGGCCGGGCGTAGCTGGTTCAGCCAGTCCAGGGCCTTCTGCGGCCCGTAGTGCTTGCCCAGGCTCAGGCTGTAGGCCTGACGCAGGCGGATGCGCTGGTTGATCTGGCTGTCGTTCATCCAGCGCTCGACCACCGAGGTCTCGGGTGGATTCTCTTCGATGCGGATCAGGCGCAGTTCAAGCAACTGGTCGCTGTCCTTGCCCTGGGCTTCGGCCAGTCGTTCGGCTTCGTCGTAGCGGTTCTGGTGGGCCAGGGCCTGGATCAGCAGGCTGCGCGCCTCGTCGTTGTTCGGCACCTTGTCCAGCAGGTAGCGGGTCAGGCGCTCCACCTCGGGCCAGTTGTTGTTTTTCGCCTCGCGGTAACTACGGTCCATGTACGGAAAGCTGCGGAAACGCTCGAAATCGCTCATCGGCGCCGCCATGCCGTGCAGGCCGTAGAGGCACAGGAGCAGGCCGGTCACTGCCAGCGGAACAGGCTGCTTCATGCCACCTCCCGGACGATGTTGAAGGCCGCCTGCTGTTCCGCCGCCTGCTCGGCCAGGGCCTCCTTGAGAAGCTGCTCGGTGATGATGCCGCGTTCGATCAGGTAGTCGCCCAGGCTCATATGCTCGGGATCGAAGTCGATCATCACCTGGTTGAACAGGGTGGCCGGGACCATGCCGCGGGTTTGCAGGAGGGTGCCGAGCAGCACCTGGTGATGGCTGACCCGTTCGATCAGTTCGGCGTCGTCCTTGTGCCGTTGCAGGACCGCGAGCATCTGCCGGGTTTCCTCCTTCTGCCAGGGGCTCGGGTAGTGGTAGCGCAGGCCAAGGGTGACCCGGCCCTGGGGGGCCAGGCGGCACAGGACCGGGCGCTTCAGTTGGCGGGCTATGGCGCCCAGGGACACCTGGCTGACCGGGCTTTCGCTGGCCAGGATCAGGGTCTTGCCTTCCACCGCCACTGGCAGCACGCCGTAGTGCATGGCGGTCTTGCGTGGCAGTTGGGCGATCAGTTGCGGATCGATATCGAAGGGATCCAGCGGTGCCCACGGCAGGTCGAGCTGTTCGGCCAGGGTTTCCACCAGTTGTTCGCTGCTGATCAGCTCGCGCACCAGCAGTTCGCGACCGAGCCGGCGGCGTTCCGGGGAGGTGATCGCCGCTTGCAGCTGTTCTTCGTTGATCAGGCCCTTTTCGATCAGGCGCTGGCCCAGCGGAGTCCGCGCCGGTGCGGCAAGGGCCGGGAATTCGTGGGTGGTCTTGTCCCAGGCGACCCGGCGCGAGTCGCCCATTTCCAGGACCTGGCGCAGGGCACGCAGATTGGCGAAGAAATTGACGAAGTTGCTCCACATCATCCGCGGCGCCGACAGCAGGCCCTCGAAGATGCCGTAGTAGCGGGTGACGAACCAGCCGCGCTGGAACAGCCGGTTGAGCAACAGGAAGCCGTTGAGCCAGAGCAGGGTGGTGAGCAACTGGCTGCCTTCGAGGATCGACGGGAAGCGCCAGGCCTCGGGGAAGACCAGGGTGATCAGCCACATGGTCAGCAGCACCAGCAACAGCAGGTTGACCAGGAAGCTCAGCAGGTAGGCGAACAGCCCGCGGCGGTCGCGCCAGAGGAAGTAGTTGAGCGCACCCTTGCGGCTCCAGCCAAGGTTGCTGGTGCCCTGGAAGACGATGCCGACGATCCACCGCGACTTCTGCCGGATCGCATGCTGCCAGTCCCGCGGGAAGTGCTCGCGCACGCAGATCACCTGGGCGAAGCTTTTGCTCATGCCCGGCACCCAGACCCGTTCCAGGGCCAGTTCCGGATCGCTGATGGAGTAGCGGGCGAAGATGCACTTCATGCCTTTCTGCTTGAGGCGGAAGCCGATGTCGTAGTCCTCGGTCAGGCTCTGCACGTCGAAGGCGATGCCGTCGCCGTCTTCCAGCAGGGCACCGATGGCGCGGCGGCTGAAGCAGGTGCCGACCCCGGCGCTCGGCACCTGGCCGGTCAGGGCCTCGCGGACGATAACGTCCTTGCCATGGTTCTCGGCGAATTCGTCGACATAGTGCCCGGCGGTGAAGCCGCGCCACTCGGGGGCGAAGGGGTAGACCGGGATCTGGATCATGTCCTTGGCCGGCAGCAGGTAGTTGAACAACCGCAGCTCCATGGGCGAGATCACGTCTTCGGCGTCATGCAGGATGAAGCCGGCGAATTCGATGCGCGCGTCCCGCTCGAAACGCAGGATGGCGTCGATTACGTTGTTCAGGCAGTCGGCCTTGCTGGTCGGGCCGGGGCGGGCGCAGACCACCTTGTGCACGTTGGGGTAGTGCAGGCACACGGCGTCGACGTCGGCCTGGGTCTGCGGGTCGTTGGGGTAGGTGCCGACGAAGATCTGGTAGTTCTCGTAGTCAAGGGTCGAGGCTGCCAGGCGGGCCATCTCGCCGACCACGCCGACCTCGTTCCAGGCCGGGACCATGATCGCCAGGGGCTTTTCCGCCACCTCGAACAGGCGCTTCTCGTCGGCGCGCTCGTGCTTGGCATAGACGCGGAAGCTGCGCACCAGCTTGCGCACCCAGTAGACGAGGTCGATGAACAGGTCATCCAGGCCGAGGATGAACATCAGCGTGGCGAGGATGATTGCCAGCCACTTCAGGCCGTACAGCACATAGGTGAGGACATCGACCCAGAACAGGCTCATGAGTCGTCGCGCCCGTTGGCGTTTTCCTCGAGCCAGCGGCTCAGTCGTTCGGCGATGCGCTCGCTGGCATGGCCGTCACCTACCGGGAAGAACACCTTGCTCATGCGCTGGTAGGTGGCCGGATCGTCGAGCAGTTGCCGGGTTTCCTTGACGATGCGCTCGCTGTGGGTGCCCACCAGGAGCACCGTGCCGCTTTCGAGTACCGCCGGCCGCTCGGTGACCTTGCGCAGCACCAGCACCGGCTTGCCCAGGGCCGGGGCCTCTTCCTGGACGCCGCCGGAGTCGGTGAGGATCAGGTAGGCGCGGTCCATCAGCCAGACGAAGTGCTGGTAGTTCTGCGGCGCGATCAGGTGGATGTTGGGCTGGTTGGACAGTACCGAGTACACCGCCTTCTGCACCTGCGGGTTGAGGTGCACCGGGTAGACGAATTGCACGTCCGGATAGCGCCGGGCCAGTTCGGCCAGGGCCAGGCAGATACGTTCGAAACCGGGACCGAAATTCTCCCGGCGGTGGCCGGTGATCAGCACCAGGCGCTGGTCGTCGCGTAGTTTCGACAGCGGCGAGTCGGCGGCGGGCTGCCAGTGGCTGTGCTTGAGGTGGTCGCGCATCCACAGCAGGGCGTCGATCACCGTATTGCCGGTGACCTCCATATGCTCCAGCGGCACGCCCTCGCGCAGCAGGTTGTCGCGTGAATCCCGGGTCGGCGGGAAGTGCAGGTCGGCGATCACCCCGGTCAGGCGCCGGTTGGCTTCTTCCGGCCAGGGCTGGCGCAGGTTGCCGGTGCGCAGGCCGGCCTCGACATGGGCGATGGGGATCTGCCGGTTGAAAGCGGCGAGGGCGGCGATGAAGCTGGTGGTGGTGTCGCCGTGGACCAGCACGATGCGCGGCTTGATCCGCTCGTAGGCGGCATCGATCTGCCCAAGCAGTTGTTGCGAAAGGCTGTTGAGGGTCTGGTTCTGGGTCATCACCTGCAGGTCTTCGTCGACCTGCAGGCCGAAGTCGTTGAGCACCTGCTGGAGCATTTCCCGATGCTGGCCGGTGGAGCAGATGCTCAGGTCGATATCAGGCCATTCGCGCAGGACCCGGGCCAGTGGCGCCATCTTGATCGCTTCCGGGCGGGTGCCGAAAACCATCATGACTTTGTAGGGCATTCCTTCGCTCATGGTCCGATCCCTCTGAGGTTTGAGTCATACGGGGGATGCATGGGTGCAGGGTTTGATACAAGCAGGGGAGTCAGGGGTTGTCCAATCGGGGCTGTGCTTTTTTGGGGCAGGGAGTGATGGCTTTGCGACAGGTGTCCCGGCAACTTTTCGAATCAATCGTTGACTTGCCAGAATCGTTTCGCTAGCTTCGCTGGCATGAACACATTCCTGCACCTGCCAGCCCAGAGCATTATTACCGCCATTATCAGATTGGCGGGCTAGCTGGCAGCTGCACCTAACCCGCCCTGGAGGCGGGTTTTTTCTTTCCACTCCTGGGCTTTTTGAAAACACCAGGAGTCATCGATGACCAGCCTCACCGTCTGCACCCCAACCAGCATGGGCACCAGCCTCGGCGCCCCGAACCTGCTGTCGGACTACGTGCGCCGCATTCTGTCCGCGCCGGTGTACGACCTGGCCATTGAAACGCCCCTGCAAGCGGCCCGCGCCTTGTCTGCGCAACTGGGCAACCAGGTGCTGCTCAAGCGCGAAGACCTGCAACCGACTTTCTCCTTCAAGATCCGCGGTGCCTACAACCGCCTCAGTCGGCTGACTCCGGAGCAACGTGCCCGCGGGGTGATCACCGCGTCCGCCGGCAACCATGCCCAGGGCGTGGCCCTGGCCGCTCGCGAGCTGGGGATCGTGGCGACCATCGTCATGCCGGAGACCACCCCGGCACTGAAGGTCGAGGGCGTGCGTTCCCGTGGCGGCAACGTGGTGCTGCATGGCGATGCCTTCCCCCGAGCCCTGGCCCATGCCCTGCAAATGGCCCAGCGCGATGGCGCGACCTTCGTGCCGCCGTTCGACGACCCGGACGTGATAGCCGGGCAGGGCACCGTGGCCATGGAGATCCTCCGCCAGCAGCCGGGCGCGCTGGACGCCATCTTCGTGCCGGTAGGCGGTGGCGGGCTGATCTCGGGGATCGCTGCCTACGTCAAATACCTGCGCCCGGAGGTCAAGGTGATCGGCGTCGAGCCGCAGGATTCCAACTGCCTGCAAGCGGCCCTGGCCGCCGGCGAGCGGGTGGTGCTGCCGCAGGTCGGCACTTTCGCCGACGGCGTGGCGGTGGCGCAGATCGGCGCCCATTGCTTCGATATCTGCCGGCATTACGTGGACGAAGTGATCACCGTCAGCAGCGACGAACTGTGCGCGGCAATCAAGGACATCTACGACGACACCCGCTCCATCACCGAACCGTCCGGCGCCCTGGCCGTGGCCGGGATCAAGAAGTACGTGGCTGCCCGTGGTGTGACCGGACAGACCCTGGTGGCGATCGACTCCGGCGCCAACGTCAACTTCGACCGCCTGCGCCATGTCGCCGAGCGCGCCGAACTGGGCGAGCAGCGCGAGGCGGTGATCGCCGTGACCATCCCCGAGCGTCCGGGCAGCTTCCGCGCCTTCTGCCAGGCCCTGGGGCGGCGGCAGATCACCGAGTTCAACTACCGCTATCATCCGGGCAAGGAAGCGCGTCTGTTCGTTGGTGTGCAGACCCATCCGCTGACCGACCCGCGCGAGGCCTTGATCGCCAGCCTGGGGGAGCAGGGCTACGAAGTGCTCGACCTGACCGACAACGAGCTGGCCAAGCTGCATATCCGCCACACCGTTGGCGGCCATGCCGGGCCGGGGGCGGATGAGCGCGTGCTGCGTTTCGAATTCCCCGAGCGTCCGGGGGCGCTGCTGGGCTTCCTCGAAAGCCTGGGCAAGCGCTGGAATATCAGCCTGTTCCACTACCGCAATCATGGCGCCGCCGATGCCCGGGTGTTCGCCGCCTTGCAGGTGCCGGAGGATGAACGCGGCGACCTGCCGGGCCTGCTGGATGCCATGGGTTATCGCTACTGGGACGAGACCGATAATCCGGCTTATCGCCTGTTCCTCGGCTGAATTGTCCTGGATCAACACGTGCGGCTCATTGGCGGCGGATGCTGAAAGCACCGAGATAGAGCCACTGAGGGATAAGACCATGAGCAGCACGTTTTTCATTCCAGCCGTGAATATCATGGGCATCGGCTGCCTCGACGAGGCCATGACCGCCATTGTCGGCTACGGCTTGCGCAAGGCCCTGATCGTTACCGACAGCGGTCTGGCCAAGGCCGGGGTGGCGCAACGCATCGCCGAGCAACTGGCGGTCCGCGATATCGATTCGGTGGTGTTCGACGGGGCCAAGCCCAACCCGAGCATCGCCAACGTCGAGCAGGGCCTGGCGGTGTTGCAGCGGAGCAAGTGCGATTTCGTCATTTCCCTGGGCGGCGGCTCGCCCCATGACTGCGCCAAGGGCATCGCCCTGTGCTCCACCAATGGCGGCAAGATCGCCGACTACGAAGGTGTCGACCGCTCGGCCAAGCCGCAGTTGCCGCTGGTGGCGATCAACACCACCGCCGGCACGGCCAGCGAGATGACCCGCTTCTGCATCATCACCGATGAAGCGCGGCACGTGAAAATGGCCATCGTCGACCGCAATGTCACGCCGATCCTGTCGGTCAACGACCCGGCGCTGATGGTCGGCATGCCCAAATCATTGACCGCCGCCACCGGCATGGATGCCCTGACCCACGCGGTGGAGGCCTACGTGTCGACGGCGGCCACGCCGATCACCGATGCCTGTGCGCTGAAGGCCATCGAGCTGATCAGCGCCAACCTGCGCCAGGCCGTGGCCAATGGTGAGGACATGCCGGCGCGGGAGGCCATGGCCTATGCCCAGTTCCTGGCCGGGATGGCGTTCAACAACGCTTCGCTGGGCTATGTGCATGCCATGGCGCACCAACTGGGCGGCTTCTATGACCTGCCGCACGGGGTATGCAATGCGGTGTTGCTGCCTCATGTGCAGCGCTTCAATGCCAAGGTCAGTGCTGCGCGCCTGCGTGATGTCGCCGGGGCATTGGGCGTGGAGGTGCGCGAGCTGGGGCCGGAGCAGGGCGCAGCGGCGGCTATTGCGGCGATCGAGCAGTTGAGCCGGGATATCGACATTCCGCCGGGGCTGGCGGTGCTCGGGGCCAAGGTCGAGGATGTACCGATCCTGGCCAGCAATGCCCTGAAGGACGCCTGCGGCCTGACCAACCCGCGCCCGGCCAGCCAGGCGGAGATCGAGGCGGTGTTCAAGGCGGCGTTCTGATCAGGGATCTGCTCTGACCTTCAGTGCTTCATCGCTGGCAAGCCAGCTCCCACAAGTGCCTGAAAAATCAATAAGTTATGTGTTTTTCTATGAGAGCTGGCTTGCCAGCGATGAGCATGGGTATCTACACATCTCAATTAGGCGCAAC
>NZ_JBMDIJ010000053.1:0-44457 GCF_057808595.1 Pseudomonas sp. FG98
CCAAGGTGAAATGGCCTGCGGATATGGATCTGGAATCGAGGACTGCGCCATGAGTGGGGGGCTTATGAGCAGCCCCAAACTCGCGACCTACTGTTCTACCGGCAAGGACCTTGAGGAAGGTTGAGCATGCCGCCGACTCTACAGATTTGAGAGTTGATGCTGATGGCCTCATCGCTGGCAATGCCAGCTCCCACAGGGACCGCGTCGAGCACAGATACCGTGGCCGACCCAGAACCTTGGGGGATTCGGCCGGGCGGCGATCCGATTGCCTGCCACCATAGAATCTCCCACAAGGATCGCGTACACCGCCGAATCCGTGGGAGCCGGCGTTGCCGGCGAAAGGGCCGCAAAGCGGCCCCAGCGATCAAAGCTCCGCCGCCAACCGCGAGCCCTGGTTGATCGCCCGCTTGGCATCCAGCTCCGCCGCGACATCGGCACCACCGATCAAGTGTACCGACTGCCCCGCCGCCACCAGCCCATCATGCAGTTCGCGCAGCGGGTCCTGGCCGGCGCAGATGACCACGTTGTCCACCGCCAGTACCTGCGGTTCGCCTTCGCCGATGCGGATATGCAGGCCGGCATCGTCGATGCCGAGGTAGTCGACGCTGTTGAGCATCTGCACCTGCTTGTTCTTCAACCCGGTACGGTGGATCCAGCCGGTGGTCTTGCCGAGGCCGTCGCCGACTTTGGTTTTCTTGCGCTGCAGCAGGTACACCTGACGCGCCGGGGCATGCGGTTCGGCCTTGATCCCGGCGACACCACCGCGGGCTTCGAGGGCGCCATCGATGCCCCATTCCTTCCAGAACGCCGCGCGGTCCTGGCTGGTGGCGACACCTTCATGCACGAGGAATTCGGAGACGTCGAAGCCGATACCGCCGGCCCCGACCACCGCCACCCGCTGGCCGACCGGCTTGCGTTGCAGCAGCACGTCCAGGTAGGTCAGCACCTTGGCGTGGTCGATCCCCGGAATCGCCGGCAGGCGCGGAACAATGCCGGTGGCGAGGATGATTTCGTCATAGCCGCCCGCCGCCAGTTGCGCGGCATCGACCCGGGTGTTGAGGCACAGTTCGACGCCGGTGGTCTGCAACTTGCGTCCGAAGTAGCGCAGGGTCTCGTAGAACTCTTCCTTGCCCGGCACGCGCTTGGCCACATTGAACTGGCCGCCGATCTGCTCGGCAGCATCGAACAGCACCACCTGATGACCACGCTCGGCCGCGACGGTAGCCGCCGCCAGGCCAGCCGGGCCGGCACCGACCACGGCGATGCGTTTCACCTTGGTCACCGGGATGTAGTTGAGCTCGGTCTCATGGCAGGCACGCGGGTTGACCAAGCAGGTGGTCAGCTTGCCGCCGAAGGTGTGGTCGAGGCAGGCCTGGTTGCAGCCGATGCAGGTGTTGATCTCGTCGGCGCGGCCTGCGGCGGCCTTGTTGACGAAGTCCGGGTCGGCGAGGAACGGCCGGGCCATGGAGACCATGTCGGCATCGCCCTCGGCCAGCACCTGCTCGGCGACCTCCGGGGTGTTGATGCGGTTGGTGGTGATCAGCGGGATCTTTACCGCGCCACGCAGCTTGGCGGTGACCTTGCTGAACGCCGCCCGCGGCACCTTGGTGGCGATGGTCGGGATGCGCGCTTCGTGCCAGCCGATACCGGTATTGATGATGGTCGCCCCGGCGCCTTCGATGGCCTGGGCCAGTTGCACGATCTCGTCCCAGTTGCTGCCGCCTTCCACCAGGTCGAGCATCGACAGGCGGAAGATGATGATGAAGTTCGGCCCCACCGCCTCGCGCACGCGGCGGACGATCTCCACCGCCAGGCGCATGCGGTTCTCGTAGCTGCCACCCCAGCGGTCGGTGCGCTGGTTGGTGTGGGCGGCGAGGAACTGGTTGATGAAGTAGCCTTCCGAACCCATGATCTCGACGCCGTCGTAGCCGGCGCTCTGGGCCAGTTGCGAGCAGGTGACGAAGTCGGCGATCTGCTTCTCGATGCCCTCCTCGTCCAGTTCCTTGGGCTTGAACGGGTTGATCGGCGCCTGGATGGCGCTCGGTGCCACTTGCTTGGGGCTGTAGGCGTAGCGCCCGGCGTGGAGGATCTGCAGGCAGATCTTGCCACCGGCTTCATGCACCGCCTGGGTGACGATCCTGTGCTTTTCCGCCTCTTCGACGGTGGTCAGCTTGGCCGCGCCGGAGTACACGCCGCCCTCCACGTTCGGGCCGATGCCACCGGTCACCATCAGGCCGACGCCACCGCGAGCGCGCTCGGCGAAATAGGCAGCCATGCGCTCGAAGCCGTCGGGCCGTTCTTCCAGGCCGGTGTGCATCGAGCCCATCAGGGTGCGATTGCGCAGGGTGGTGAAGCCAAGGTCCAAGGGGGCAAGCAGGTGCGGGTATTGGGCGGCGGTCATGATGATCTCCACGGCGGTTCAATCACGGAATGCGGGTACCTCGTCCGGCCAGGCGGCGGGCCCCGTCGATTTGTCTGGAGCCGACATTAAAGGCCGACCCCGTGTCGCTCAATGATCGAAAGTGACAAGTTATTGATCCAAACGCACCGGGGCGACTACCCTAGGGGCGAATTCCTTCCCGGCGTTGTCCGCTTCATGCGCAAACTGCTTTCCGGCGCCCTGGCGCTGGTCCTCCTCGCCGCCCTCGGCGGCTACATGCTCTGGGCCGAACAGCGCCCCGAGGGTCATTACCTGTCCGATCTGCGCGTCGAACTGGCACTCGACCAGGGCGTGCCCAGCGGCCAGGGCAACCTGCTCGGCATCGAGCCGCAGCTCTACCCCGGCGACTATCAAAACCTCACCCGCCTGCACCGCAAGCTCGCCGCCTACCTGGAACAGGCACGGGTCAAGGGGCTGGTGAACGAGCGCACCGTGGTCATCCTTCCGGAACATATCGGCACCTGGCTGTGGGCCCGGGGCGAAAAGCGCGAGATGTACCAGGTCACCCGCCTGCGCGAGGCCTACCAGTGGCTGGAATTGAGCAACCCGCTGCGCTACGGCCTGGCCAGCTACAGCGCCACCGGCGACGACTGGCGCGCCGACGCCCACCTGCGCATGAAGGCCGGACAAATGGCGGCGGACTACCAGAAGCTGTTCGGCGACCTGGCCCGGGAGTTCGGCGTGACCCTGGTGGCCGGCTCCATCGTGCTGCCCGAGCCTTACCTCGACCATGGCGTGCTGCGCGCCGGGTCCGGTGCCCTGTACAACAGCAGCCTGGTGTTTTCCGGTACTGGCGCGGTACTCGGCCAGGTGCATCGCCAGCAATACCCGGACAGCAATGTGCGCCGCTTCATCGAACCCGGCACGGGTTACCCGCCACAGGTGGTCGACACCCCGGCCGGACGCCTCGGCGTGCTGCTGGGCAGCGATGCCTGGTACCCCTCGAGTTATCAACAGCTGGCCGCGCAGAATGTGCAGGTCATCGCCAACCCGGCCTTCGTCGGCGACTGGAAAGGACCATGGCGCGGCAACCGTCATCAGCCACGCTCGGCGGAGCTCGACCTGCAACCCGGAGAAACCAGCGAAGAGCAGGCCTGGTACCACCTCAGCGAAACCGCGGTGCCGGCCGGAATCGCCAGCATGAGCGTGTTCCTCCGCGGACAGTTCTGGGAAGTGCGTGCCGAGGGCCTCGGCTTCGCCAACCTCAACGCCCTCTACCACGCCAGCGCCAGCCAGGGCGCGCGCCTGCTCAACCTGTGGCTGTAAACCGATGAACCGACCACGGGTACGGCTTGGCGATCTCTCGGTCGGCTTTATCCAGAGCCTGGAACGGGCCCTTGGCGAACTCGGCCAGGACCCTGCCCCGCTGCTCGAACGCTACGGCCTGACCCCGGCGCGCCTGGGCGAAGCCGGTGCGCGCCTGTCGATCCCCCGCTATATGCACCTCGGCCATGCCGCGATCGAACAGGCCCGCGAACCGGCCCTGGGCCTGCACATGGGCCGTTTCAGCCGCCTCGGCCAGGCCGGACTCGCCGGCATCAGCGCGGCCCAGGCACCGACCCTCGGTGAAGCGGCACGCACCCTGCTGCGCTTCGAGCCCCTGTACGCCGCCAACTACCGCGGCCAGTCCAGCTTCGAGGAAGACAGCCAGGGCGCCTGGCTGCGCTTCTACTCGATCAGCCCGTACAACGCCTACAACCGCTTCGTGGTCGACTCGGTGCTGTCCGGCTGGCTGGCGCAACTGTCGGACCTGATCGGCCAGCCCGTGCAGGCCGAGCGCCTGGAAATCGAATTCGACAGCCCCGCCTATGCCGAGGGCTACCAGGCCCTGAGCCTGCACCCGGTGCAGTTCGGCGCGCAGAACAATCAACTGCGCCTCGGCCGCGCCACCCTCGACCTGCGCAACCCGGCCCACTGCCCCAGTACCTGGCAGCACCTGTTGCAACTCTGCGAGCAGGAATTGCAGGAACGCACGCGCATCCGCAGCCTTGGCGAGCGTATCGCCCACCTGCTCGGCCCGCTGCTCAATGGCGGGCGCGAGCCGGACCTGGAAGAAGTCGCGCGGCGCCTGCAACTGCCGACCTGGACCCTGCGACGCAAGCTGGCCGAGGAAGGCACGCAGTTTCGCGCCATCCTCAATGACACCCGACGGGACCTGGCGATGAGCTATATCCGCGATACCGAGCTGGCGTTTGGCGAGATTGCCTATTTGCTCGGGTTTGCCTCGGCCGAGGCGTTCCAGCGCGCGTTCAAGCGCTGGAGCGGGGTGACGCCGGGGGAGTTTCGGCGCAGTCAGCGGCGTGGGGAATAACTCAAGGACAGCGCAGACCCCGCGGGCCTCATCGCTGGCAACGCCAGCTCCCACAGAGACCGCGCCGAGCACAGAACTATGGCCTGGCCCAGAACCCTGTGGGAGCCGGCGTTGCCGGCGATGAGGTCTTCAGCAACAGCAAAAATCCGCTGTCGGTCACCTAGCCCCTCACAGACTTAACGCCGTAACAATAAAAAAGGGCCGGTTAGAAAACCGGCCCTTCACGGTGCAGACATCCCTTTACAGCTCTGTGGCATCGTCCGCCGGCTCCGGGGAGTCCAGCTCCGAGGCGTGGAATTCGAGAAGTTCTTCCTGATAGTCGTCCATAGTCTGCTCCGTTTCTTCGTCTGATCGTTTCTGTGTCGTGATTCACCCTAAAGTGCACCGGTGAAGGAAAAATGACAACAGCGTGTACGAAAATAAACGTAGCAGGTGTAACAGGATTTATCCCGCGGGCTAGAGCGCCGCGGGCGTCTCGCCGCTGGTCGGGGCCTGCGGGGTTTCCGGGGTCGGTTCGTTGACCACCGGGGTGGTCGGTTCCGCCGCCACCGGCGCAGCCTGCTCGGCGGTGATCGGTGCAGCTTCGGCAGGCGGCGCGATTGGCTGCGAGCCCTGGCTGTCGTCCACCACCGGCGCCGGCTGGGCTTCCACAACCTGGGCCGGGGCAGGAGCAGCAGCCGGGGCGACCGGCGCCGCGACCAGGCTTTCCGCCTGCGGCGCAACCGGAGCCGCCACCGCACTCTCCGGCACACCCAGCGCGGGAGCCGGTTTCGCAGGCGCGGCCGCTTCCGGGGCCACTGCCTTCTTCGGGCTTTCCTTCGGCAGGAAGCTTTCCACCAGGGCGAAGTAACGGTCGTAGAACTGCGCCGCGGTCACCGTCTCGCTGGCCACCTTGACCATCGAATCGTCAGTGGAGCCGATCGGCATCGATACCGAACCCAGCACGCCCACGCCCAGGCTGGCCGAGGTATTGGACTTTTTCAGCGCATAACGGTCCTGCAGGGCGTTGGCGAACATGGTCGAGCGCCCATCGCCGCCGATATCGTTGGCGCAGGTCACGTTGAAGCTGATCTGCAGGTGGCTGTCGCCGGTCTGCTGGAAACTCTTGTTGCCGTTGACCTGGCCCTGGTCGGCCGAGGTGATGATGTAGCCCTGGCTCAACAGCGCACGGCGCGCCGCTTCGCAGGAGCTGGCCTCGCTGACCGGGAAGCTGCGGGAGAAGGTACCGGAATCGTCGAAGTTCTCGTGCTCGTAGATAGCGGCCTTTTTCGAGGAACAACCGGCGACACCCGCCAGCACAAGGGCCAGCCCGAGCGCACCGCAGACGGTTGACTTAGACATTGCAGATCCTGAGGGGGAGAAACGGAAAGGCGCCTATTGTGCAACACCTCGCCGATCACTGAAACCGCCAGCCCCCGATTCGACGACAGAATTCATTTCCCCGACCTGCGGCAGCGAGCCTGGCCGGCGTTAAATTTCCGCCGCGCAAGCTCGTCCACTCCCTGACGGCGCAGAGCCCGTTTGCCCGCAATCCGAGAGAACCGCATGACCCTCAAGACTGAAAGCCTGGCCCGGGAAACCCTGAGAATCCTCAAGCCCTACTGGTGGCTGGTGCTTCTGTCCACGGTACTGGGGATCGTCAGCGGTCTGAGCGTGACCGGCCTGCTCGCCACCATCAACCGCGCCATGACCCAGGACGGCGGCCCCGGCACCGACACCGCGCTGCTGTTCGCCGGCCTGTGCCTGCTGACCCTGGCCTGCTCCACCGGGTCCAGCCTGCTGAGCAACCGGGTCGGCCAGCGCGTGGTGGCCAACCTGCGCCGCGATCTGGCGGCGAAGATCCTCGTCGCGCCCATCGAACAACTCGAGCGCTACCGCGCGCACCGGCTGATCCCGGTGCTGATGACCGACGTCACCACCCTGAGCAACTTCGCCCTGTCGGTGGCGCCGATGGTCATCGCCTTCACCGTCACCCTCGGCTGCCTCAGCTACCTGGCCCTGCTGTCCTGGCAGATCCTCGCCCTGACCCTGCTCACCGTGATCATCGGCAGCGGCGCCCAGTACCTGGCGCACCAGGCCGGCATGCGCAGCATCCTGCGCGCCCGCGACGGCGAGGACGAACTGCAGAAGCACTACCAGGCGATGTCCGCCGGAGCCAAGGAACTGCGCATCCAGCGCCGCCGCCGCCAGCACCTGCTGGACGAGCAGATCCACGGCACCACCGAGCGCATCTGCACCTCGAACATCCGCGCGGCGAACATCTTCGTCAGCGCCGAAACCTTCGGCTCGATGCTGTTCTTCGCGGTGATCGGCATCGCCATCGCTTTCCAGGCCCTGTGGCCGGCCACCGACAAGAGCGTGCTGGGCGGCTTCGTGCTGGTGATGCTGTACATGAAAGGCCCGCTGGAGCGCCTGATCACTGCCCTGCCGATCATCTCCCGGGCCAAGATCGCACTGCGCCGCATCGCCGAACTGTCGTGGAAGTTCTCCTCGCCGGAGCCGCACCTGCTGGTCAAGGACCGGCCGTCGAGCCTGGGCAGCATGCACAGCCTGGAACTGCGCCAGGTACGCTACGACTACCCGCCGGTGGACGGCGTCGAGTCCTTCCATCTCGGCCCGGTCAACCTGAGCATCAAGCAGGGCGACATCGTTTTCGTCGTCGGCGAGAACGGCGGCGGCAAGACCACCCTGATCAAGCTGCTGCTGGGCCTGTATCCGCCGCAGCAGGGCGAGATCCTGTTCAACGGCCAGCCCCTGGCTGCCGAGCAACTGGACGACTACCGCCAGTTGTTCACCACCATCTTTGCCGACTACTACCTGTTCGACGAGCCGCTGCCGGGCGACGCGCCGGTCACCGCCGACGCGACGAAATACCTGGAACGCCTGGACATCGCGCACAAGGTCGGCATCCGTGATGGCGCCTTCACCACCACCGACCTGTCCACCGGCCAGCGCAAGCGCCTGGCGCTGATCAGCGCCTGGCTCGACGAACGCCAGTTGCTGGTGTTCGACGAATGGGCCGCCGACCAGGATCCAGCCTTCCGCCGGGTGTTCTACACCGAGCTGCTGCCGGAGCTGAAACAGCAGGGCAAGACCATCATCGTGATCTCCCACGACGATCGTTACTTCCCGGTCGCCGACCAACTGGTGCGCATGCATGGCGGGTGCATCACCGTCGAACAGGTCGAGGACAGCGCCGTTACCGCCTGAACCTCCCGCCGCTGCGGTCCGATCCGCAGCGGCGCCTTTCGGACCGGCTGCCAGGGCGGGTGGTGGTAGGTAAGTGCCATCACATGCCAGAATGTGATACTCCACACAAATGGATATCATTTACTTTGGCATCCCGGCCCTCTTCATCCCCTCTTGCGTTAGTGCTGAAGCTGGTTCTGCGGGTAAGGAAACCCGCCCTGACAGCCGCCGTCGCGCTCTTCACCCTGCCCCAGCACTGCCTGGCCCAGGCCGCCGAAGTCGACTTCGACATTCCTGCGCAACCCTTATGGAGCGCCCTGCAAGCGTGGGGCAGGCAAAGCGATCTGCAGGTGCTGGTCAATCCCGAGCAGATCCAGGGCCTGCCCAGCCCCGCCGTGCACGGCCGCTACACCCCCGAACAGGCCGCCCGGCTGCTGCTGAAAAACAGCGGCATCGACTACCTGCTGCAGGGCGACACCCTGACCCTGGGCATGGCCGACTCGTCCACCACCCTGGACATGGAACCCACCGCGATCAGCGCCGAACCCCTGGATGCGACCAGCGAGTTCAGCAACGCCTACGCCGCCTCGGCGATCACCATCGGCAAATCGACGCAGACCCTGCGCGAAACGCCCCAGTCGGTGACCGTCATGACCCGCCGGGTGATGGATGACCTGCACCTCACCAGCCTCGACCAGGTGCTGGCGCAGACCCCGGGCATGAGCTTCGGCCAGCGCAACTTCGGCTCGCACCTCTACCAATCCCGCGGATTCGTGCTGGGTGACGAGAGCTACCTGATGGACGGCATTTCCGGCCAGGCCTACAACATCACCGCCTGGCTGCCCGTGGACATGGCCATCTTCGACCGGGTCGAAGTGCTGCGTGGCGCCGCCGGCCTGCTGACCGGCCCCGGCAACCCGGGGGGCGCGGTGAACCTGGTACGCAAGCGCCCCACCGCCGAGCCGCGCTTCACGGTCACCGCCCGCGCCGGCTCCTGGGATACCTACCGCCTGGACCTGGACGGCAGCGGCAAGCTCAATGACGAAGGCACCCTGCGCGGACGCTTCATCACCGCCTACGAGGACAAGGCCTCCTACATCGACGAGAAAAAATCCACCACGCCGCTGCTGTACGGCATCGTCGACGCCGACCTGAACGAGAACACCGTGCTCACCGGCAGCCTTCGCTACCAGTCGGGACGGTTCAAGGGCTACTCGATCTATGGACTGCCGCGCTACACCAATGGCAGCTCCCTGGACATTTCCCGCTCCACTGCGCTGGTCCAGGACTGGAACCAGCATGACGCGGAGGTCACCGAGGCCTTCACCGAACTGGCCCACACCTTCAACGACGACTGGAGCGCAAAGACCTCGCTGATCCACTCCCGCAGCGAGTTCGACCTGGCGGTGGCCTATGCCCGTGGTGCCGTGGACCCGGTCACCCAAAGCGGAACCGCATTCAGGGGCGTGGAGTTCCGCCATACCGAGATCGACAGCACCGGGATAGACAGCCATATCGAAGGCCGCTTCGACTGGTTCGGCCTGCCCCAGCAGATCACCCTCGGGGCCAACTGGTCGCGCCAGGACGTGCTGGAAAAACGTGCACCGGTAAGCGTGAACGTGCCCGTGGATATCTTCGATGTCGATCACAGCGCCTTTCCCAAGCCGGCCCGCCCCGCCTGGAGCTCGATCAACCAGTCGGTGGACCAGCGCACCGGCCTCTACACCAATGCCCGCCTGCACCTGGCCGAGCCCCTGACCCTGGTGCTGGGCACGCGCCTGAGCTGGTACTACTACGACGTCGACTACAAGCTGGGCGCCGGCGACTTCACCGCTAACCAGAAACACCGGCTGACGCCCTTCGCCGGCCTGATCTACGACCTCGACGAGCAATGGTCGTGGTACGCCAGCTATGCCGACATCTACCAGCCCCAAAGCATCTACCGCACCTCCAGCGGCTCGACGCTCGACCCGGCGGTGGGCAGCAACTACGAAACCGGGATCAAGGGCGAACTGCTGGACCGGCGGGTGAACCTGTCGCTGGCGCTGTTCTATATCAACCAGTCCGATGTTGCTGCCCTCGACACGGCCAGCCTCGACAAGTGCCTGACCAACGACCCCACCGGCACCTGCTACGTCAACGGCACCACCCAGCGCAGCCGTGGGGTCGATTTCGAGGTCAGCGGCGAGGTCCTGCCCGGCCTCCAGGTGCTGGCGGGCTACACCTTCAACACCACCCGCAGCAGCGCGGGCGGCCCGGTCTCCAACGAAACTCCCAAGCATCTGGCGCGACTGACCACCAGCTACACCCTGCCCGGCGCCTGGCACCGGCTGACCCTGGGCGGCGGTGTCTCCGCCCAGTCCGGCTATTACTGGGACAACGGCCAGGGCCAGAGCTACGGTTCGCCAGGGCGGGCGATCTGGGACGCGCGGGCCTCGTGGAAACTGGATGAGCACTGGACCATTGGCGTGAGCGGGGAAAACCTGCTGGATCGCAAGTACTACTATTCGGCCAATGCCATCGACCGCGGCAACATGTTCGGCAGCCCTCGCAGCTATACCGCAACTCTGCGCGGCGAGTTCTAGGCCCTCCATCCGCGTCAATAAAAAGACGCCATCAAACCGACTCTCCGGAAAAAATGCCCGAACTCCCGGGCAGTTTTCACGATCCGCGAGAAAGTGAAAATTCCGTTAAATCCGTGCAGGTGCAACTCGTTCTCTTCAACGACGAAACGCGCTCGACCTCAAGAAAAGTGCCCGGCTGCCAGCCATTTCACAGAGCACTTCCTGCCAACGAGCCGCTGCCCATGGCCGTCGCCCACCCCAGACACACAACTATCAGAACGAGTTCTCCTCCATGCACACACCGTCCCGACTCACGCCGCTCAGCACCGCCCTGCTGATGCGCCGTGCCTTCCGTGCCAAGCCTTCACTGGCCGCAATCGGCATGGCCCTGACCCTGCCCCTCGCCGCCCAGGTGCAGGCCCAGGAAGTGGAATTCAACATCCCGGCCCAACCCCTGGCCGGAGCCTTGAGTGAGTTGGGCCGGCAGGCCAATCTGCAGGTGCTGGCCAGCCCCGAGGACCTGGCCGGCAAGACCAGCGCTGCCGTGCGTGGCCGCCTGACCCCGCAACAAGCCGCCGGCCAGGTCCTTGCCGGCACAGGCCTGTCCTATAGCGTGCAGGGCAATACCCTGAGCCTGGTTGCCAACGATTCGTCGGCTGCGATCAACCTCGCGCCAACGGCGATCAACTCCCACGCCCTCGGCACTACCACCGAGAACACCGGCTCCTACACCACCGGCGCGGTGACCATCGGCCGTGGCGCGCACACCCTGCGGGAAACCCCGCAGTCGGTGTCGATCATCACCCGCAAGCTGATGGACGACAAAAACCTCAACAACCTGGACCAGGTCCTGTCCAAGACCCCCGGCCTGTCGTTCACCCAGCGCAACTTCGGTTCCCACCAGTACGAGTCCCGCGGCTTCGTGCTGGGCGAAGAGTCCTTCATGATGGACGGCGTTCCCGGCCAGTCCTACAACCTCACCGGCTGGATGCCGCTGGACATGGCCTTCTACGACCGCGTCGAAGTCCTGCGCGGTGCCGCCGGCCTGCTGGTCGGTGCCGGCAGCCCTGGCGGTGCGATCAACCTGGTGCGCAAGCGCCCGACCAACGAACCGCAGTTCTCGGTCACCACCCGTGCCGGTTCCTGGGACAACTACCGCATGGACCTGGACGGCAGCGGTCGCCTCAACGATGAAGGCACCCTGCGCGGTCGCGTGGTCGCCGCCTACGAGGACCGCGGCAGCTACCTCGATGGCCAGAACACCCAGACCCCGCTGTTCTACGGCATCCTCGAAGGCGACATGAGCGAGGACACCACCCTGGCCCTGAGCTTCCGTCGCCAGACCAGCAACATGAACGGCTACTCCATCTACGACCTGCCGCGCTACAAGAACGGCAAGGGCCTGGACATCTCCCGTTCCACCACCCTGTCGCAGAACTGGGCCTACAAGGACAGCACCACCGACGAAGTCTTCGCCGAACTGAGCCACCGCTTCAACGAACGCTGGACCAGCAAGACCTCGCTGATCCACACCGAAGGCGACTTCGCCTCGGTGGTGCCTTATGCACAGGCCCTCGGTACTGCAACCGTTCCGCCAGGCGTCAGCCCGATCACCAACACCGGCACCACCTGGCGCGGCGTCGAGTTCCGCGACGTCAGCATGAAAGGCAACGGCGTGGACAGCTTCGTCGTCGGCAACTTCGATGCCTTCGGCCTGACCCACGAAGTCACCATGGGTGCCAGCTGGTCGCGGCAGACCGTCATGACCAAGCGCGGCGTAGTGACCGCCGGCATCATCAACACCCCGGTCAACGTGTTCGACGTCGATCACAATGCCTTCGCCAAACCGGCCAAGCCGGCCTGGTCGCAGGTCAACGAATCCACCGAAGAGCGCAAGGGCATCTACGCCAACACCCGCCTGCACCTGAGCGAGCCGCTGAGCCTGGTACTGGGTGGCCGCCTGAGCTGGTTCGACTACGACTACAACGACAAGGTCGGCACCGGCGACTACAAGAACAAGCAAAACCGCGAGTTCACCCCGTTCGCCGGGCTGATCTACGACATCAACGAGAACTGGAGCTGGTACGCCAGCTACACCGACATCTTCAAGCCCCAGGCCAACTACCGCGACGTCGGCGGCTCGCCGCTGGATCCAGCGGTCGGCTCCAGCTATGAAACCGGTATCAAGGGCGAACTGTTCGACAAGCAGCTGAACGTCGGCATGGCGCTGTTCTACATCAAGCAGGACGATGTACTCGGCGAAGACGTCGCCAACAGCGGCCGTTGCACCACCAACGACTCCTTCGGCACCTGCTACGTCAACATCACCACCCAGCGCAGCAAGGGCATCGACCTCGAAGCCAGCGGTGAAGTCCTGCCTGGCCTGCAGGTCATGGCCGGCTACACCTACAACCTGACCAGCTCCTCCTCGGCGTCGCCGCTGACCACCGATACGCCGAAGCACATCGCCCGGGCAAACACCATGTACACCCTGCCTGGCGAATGGAACCGCGTCTCGGCCGGTGTCGGCGTGTCCGCGCAATCGGGCTTCAGCAACCGGAGCAACGGTGCCGAATACGGCGTCGGTGGCCGGGCCATCTGGGACGCCCGCGTGGCCTACAAGCTCGACGAGCACTGGACCGTTGCGGTCAACGGTGAAAACCTCTTCGACCGCCGCTACTACCTCGCTGCACCGGGCCTGGACCGCGGCAACATCTTCGGCGCACCACGCAGCTACATGCTGACCCTGCGCGGGGACTTCTAAGCCATTCGGGGCCGCTTTGCGGCCCTTCGCGACAGTTCGGCACTCCGACGAGCTCGCCCCACAAAGCCCCGTGGGAGCGAGCTTGCTCGCGAACGGCGGCGAAGCCGTCGCAAAACCTAAATCCGTGGCTTGCCTGACACACTGAAGTGGATGGTTTTAGGGCCGCTTTGCGGCCCTTCGCGAGCAAGCTCGCTCCCACGGGGACTTGTGAGGGCTGCAAAGCAGCCCCAAGGCTGACTGACTGGCATTGGCCCTCCAGGCACTTGCCACGAAGCATGAAAAAGGCCAGTCGGTTTTGCCGACTGGCCTTTTTCACATCCTCACACCGTCACTCGTACTCTTGCAGCCGCTGCAACAGGCTCTCCAACAATGCCGGGCTGAGAATCACATCATCGTGCTTCTGCCCTGCCAGGGTTTGCGAACTCAAGCCGTTCAGCGCACAGGCCTCGCGCAGCAGCACTTCGTCGGCCTCGATCTGCGCGGCGCTGCGACTTGCCCCCGCCCACCAGCACTGCGGCACCACCCTCAATGGCTTGAGTGCAAAGCCGCCCGCCAGCGCCATATTGACCCCGAGCAAGCGATAGCCCCCGGCAATCTCGGCCTGCACCGAGATATCCCGGTACACCGCACGCAGCGCCTCGACAGGTGTGCCACTCTGTTGCGCGACCCGTTCGATCACCCAGTCGCTGGCCTGCGGCGAGTCGCCATGCAGTGCCGTCGCCTCGGCGATCAGGCCGCGCACGATCGGCTCGCCAATCCCCGGAACGAACGCCAGCAGGCTCTTCACCAGACCATCCCACGGACCATCGGCCCTGGCTTCGACAGGCGCTGGTTCGACGACCTCCGCGCCACTGTCGGCAACGGGCAGGAAGCTGTCGACCAGGCCGAGGAAGCCCACCGTCTCGCCAGCCGATTCCAGCGCATGGGCCACGTCCATCGCCAGCGCCCCGCCCAGCGACCAGCCGAGCAGATGGTAGGGGCCATTCGGCCGGGCCTTGCGGATCTGCTCGACGTAATAGGCGATCATCCCGTCCCAGGAGGTCTCGAACCAGCCCGGCACCACATGGCTCTTGTTGACCACCCCCAGCACCCTGCGCGTGCCGCTCAGGTGACCGGCCAGCGGGTAATAGGCATAGGTGCCGCCGCCTCCCGGCGGCAAGCAGAACAGCGGGATACTGGCGCTGTCGGCGCCGTTCATGCTGATCACCGGCTTGCTCACCCGGCGCTCGCCGGCGCTGATGAAGTCGGCCAGTTCCTCGAAGGTTTCCAGGAGCAGGAAGTCATGCAGGCTGAGGCTGACCGAGAACGCCTCGCGGATCTTGCCGACCACACTGATCACCAGCAGCGAATGCCCGCCGAGGGCGAAGAAGTTGTCCTTCAGGCCAACCCGCTCGACCTTCAGCACCTCCTCCCAGATCCGCGCCAGGCGCTGCTCGCGCTCGCCACGCGTGGCCTCGAATTGCGCCTGTTCAAGGCTGGCATCGGGCGCGGGCAAAGCCTTGCGGTCGAGCTTGCCGTTGGGGGTCTGCGGCATGCCCGGCAGCCACACCAGATGGCTCGGCACCATGTAGTCCGGCAGGCCGGCCTTCAGGTGCGCCTTGAGCTCGCTGCGCAGGGCCTCCGCGTCGTCCACGCCATCGCTGGCCACCAGCCAGGCGGCCAGTTGCCGGCCACCGGCGGCATCGATATCCAGCACCACCGCCTCGTGCACCGCCGGGTGTTCGAGCAGTCGCGCTTCGATCTCGCCCAGTTCGATACGGAAGCCGCGGATCTTCACCTGGTGATCGAGACGCCCGGCGTACTCGATCACACCGTCGGCGTGGTAGCACGCCAGATCGCCGGTGCGGTACAGACGCGCGCCATTGCCGGAGAACGGGTCCGGGACGAAGCGCTGGGCCGTCAGCGACGGCCGCTGGTGGTAACCACGGGCCAGACCGTCGCCGCCGATCAGCAACTCGCCGCGCGCGCCCACCGGCAGCACCTCGAGATCGTCGCTGACGATATGCAGGCTGGTGTTGGCCAGCGGCTTGCCCAGCCAGACATCATCGGCGCGGGTGAGGTAGTGCCGCGCCGACCAGATGGTGGTCTCGGTCGGGCCGTAGACGTTCCATACATGACCGGCCTGGTCGATCAGGCGCTGGGCCAGTTCGGCGCTCAGCGCCTCGCCACCGCAGAGCAGGGTCCGGCCATGCAGCGCACCGGCGGGCGCCGCGTCGAGAATCATCCGCCAGCTCGAAGGCGTGGCCTGGATCACGCTGACCTGCTGCTCGGCGATCACCTGCAACAGCGCCTGCGGGTCCTTGTTCTGCCCGGTCTGCAACAGCACCACCGCGGCACCGCGCAGCAGCGGCAGGTACAACTCCAGGCCGGCGATATCGAACGACAGCGAGGTCAGTTGCAAGACCCGGTCGGTGCTGGTCAGGCCCGGCTTGTCGGCCATGCTGCAAAGGAAGTTGACCAGCGCCTGCTGGGCGATGGTCACGCCCTTGGGCAGGCCGGTGGAGCCGGAGGTGTAGATGGCATAGGCGAGATTGTCCGGGCCGGCGATGGGCGCCAGGTTGTCCTCGCCGTAGCCGTCCGGCCAATCGCTATCGCGGTCCAGGCACAGGTTGCACAATCCCTCCGGGATCGGCAGTTGCGCCAGCAGCGAGGACTGGGTCAGCAGCAGTTCAAGGCCGCTGTCCTCGATCATGTAGGCCAGGCGGTCACGGGGGAAATCCGGGTCCAGCGGCACATAGGCGCCACCGGCCTTGAGCACCGCCAGCAGGCCGACCACCATGTCCACCGAACGCTCCAGCGCCATGCCCACCAGCACGTCCGGGCCGACGCCCAGTTCGCGCAGGCGGTGGGCCAGGCGGTTGGCCCGGCGGTTGAGCTGTGCATAACTCAGGGACGTCGCGCCGGACACCAGCGCGACCGCCTCCGGGGTGGCCCGCACCTGGGCTTCGAACAGCTCCGACAGGCAACGCTCACGAGGATACTCGGCCGCGCTGCGGTTCCAGTCGACGAGGATCTGCTGGCGCTCCTGCGCATCGAGCAGCGGCAAGGCCGCCACCCGCTGACCGGCATCGGCGCAGATGCCCTGGAGCAGGTTGCGCCAGTGTCCGGCAAGGCGCTCGATGGTCGCGGCGTCGAACAGCGCCGTCGCCCAGGTCAGCGCCGCGCCGATCCCGCCTTCGTGTTCCAGGGTTTCCAGGGTCAGGTCGAACTGCGCGGTCTGCGCCGACGAGGCCAGCTTTTCCACGCTCAGCCCCGGCAGCCCGCGGCCTTGTCCGGCGCCCCGGGTCTGGTGGTTGAACATCACCTGGAACAGCGGGCTGCGGCTCAGGTCGCGCTCCGGCTGCAGCGCCTGGACCAGTTGTTCGAAAGGCAGGTCCTGATGGGCCTGGGCCTGCACCGCGGTGTCCTTCACCTGCTGCAGCAACCGGGCGAAGGTCAGGTCGTGGGCAAACTGCGCCTTGAGCACCTGGGTGTTGACGAACAGGCCGATCAGGCCCTCGGTCTCGGCGCGGTTGCGGTTGGCGGTGGGCACGCCGACGCGCACATCCGCCTGGCCGCTGTAGCGATGCAGCAAGGTCTGGAACGAAGCCAGCAACAGCATGAACAGGGTCACGCCGTGCTGGCGCGCCACCTCCTTGAGCCCCTGCGCCAGTTGCGGCGCCAGCTCGATATCCAGGCGCGCGCCGGCATGGCTCTGCACCAGCGGTCGCGGCCGGTCCGTCGGCAACTCCAGCACCGGCTGCTCGCCGCCCAGTTGCGCGGTCCAGTAGGCCAGTTGGCGCTCCTGCTCGCCGGCTTCCATCCAGTTGCGCTGCCAGATCGCGTAGTCCGCGTACTGGATCGGCAAACCCGGCAGGTGCACGGCCTCGCCGCTCCGATAGCCGGCGTACAGGCGCACCAGCTCGTCCACCATGATCGGCATCGACCAGCCATCGGAAACGATATGGTGCTGCACCAGGGTCAGGACATGTTCTTCCTCGCCCAGGCGCAGCAGGCGCACCCGCAGCAGCGGCCCTTGCTCAAGGTCGAAGGGTCGGCGCAGTTCGTCGCTGACCCGCGCCTCCAGTTCATCCGCCGCCAGCGCCTCCGGCCGCAGCACGAAAGGCACCGCCGGGTGGACGATCTGCACCGCACTGTCGCCTTCCTGGCGCAGGGTGGTGCGCAGGGTTTCATGGCGGGCAATCAAGGCGCCGAATGCCGCCTCCAGCGCCGGCACATCCAGGGCGCCGCTGAGCCGCAGCGCCACCGGAATGTTGTAGGCGGCGCTGTGCGGCTCCAGTTGCCAGAGAAACCACTGGCGCTGCTGGGCGTAGGACAGCGCCGAGCTGGCTTCGACCTCCCGCTTGAAAATCGGGGTGACCCCGTACAGATTCACCCCTTGCCGCTTGAGCAGCACCGCCAACGCCTTGCGTTCCCGGGCAGACAGCGATTTCACAGAGTCGAGCAGCTCTTGCACCTTGGGTCTCCTGCTAAGCGATCAAGTTATCGATTTCTTCTGCACTAAGACGTTTGAGCGCCTCCAGGGATTTAGTCAGTTCGTCCTGGGCACTGCCGGCCTGCCCCTGTTTCTGCGCAACCACCTCGCACAGATCGGCCAGGGTGCTCTTCTCGAACAGCTCGCGCAGGGCGATTTCGCACTGCAAGCGATCGCGAATGCGCGCCAGTACCTGCACCGCCAGCAACGAATGCCCGCCCAGTTCGAAGAAGTCGTCATGCATGCCGACCTGGTCCACGTGCAGCACCTCGCCCCAGATCGCCGCCAGTTGCTCCTCCAGCTCACCTTGCGGCGCCACGTAAGCGGCATGGGCATGGCCCATCTCCGGTTGCGGCAGGGCCTTGCGGTCCAGCTTGCCGTTCGGCGTCAGCGGCAACTGGTCGAGGAACAGCCACTGGCTTGGCACCATGAAGATCGGCAGGTCACGGGCCAGCAGGGCCTTGAGTTCGGCAACCAGCTCGTCGCCCTCACCACCGACGATCCAGGCCACCAGTTGCGTGCCGGTGGCGGTTTCGCTGGCCAGCACCACCGCTTCGCGCACGGCGGCATGGCGTAGCAACTGCGCTTCGATCTCGCCCAGTTCGATACGCAGGCCGCGGATCTTCACCTGGTGGTCGATACGCCCCAGGTAGTCGATCACGCCGTCGGCGCGGTAGCGCACCAGGTCGCCGGTGCGGTACAGGCGTGCGCCAGGAGTGAACGGATCCGGCACGAAGCGCTCGGCCGTCAGGTCCGGACGCTGGTGATAACCACGGGCCAGCGAATCCCCGCCGACATACAGCTCGCCGGCACTGCCCACCGGGCAGACCTGCAGGTTGCCGTCGAGCACGTAGGTGCGCACGTTGCTGATCGGCCGGCCGATGGCGGCGATTGCCGTCTCCACCGGGCCTTCGATCAGCAGGCTGCTAGTGTCGATGGTCGCTTCGGTCGGGCCGTACAGGTTGTAGACCTGGCCCTGCCACAGTGCACGCAACTGCTCCAGCAGCGCCGCGCTCAGCGCTTCGCCACCGAAGGCCAGGGTGCGCAGCGAATCCAGCTGACCGTCCTGCACTTCCGGCAGCAGCGCCTGGAGCACCGACGGCGCCAGTTGCAGCACGCTGACCTGCTGTACCGCCACTTCATCCCACAGCAGCGACAGGTCGTCGCTCAGCGCCGGGCTGGCCAGGACCAGTTGCGCGCCGTTGATCAGCGG
Organism: Pseudomonas sp. FG98; assembly: GCF_057808595.1. Taxonomy (NCBI): domain Bacteria; kingdom Pseudomonadati; phylum Pseudomonadota; class Gammaproteobacteria; order Pseudomonadales; family Pseudomonadaceae; genus Pseudomonas; species Pseudomonas sp. FG98. The sequence goes on from NZ_JBMDIJ010000053.1 coordinate 18,956, forward strand.
CAGCCAGAACTCCCACACCGAGGCGTCGAAGCTGAAGGCGGTCTTCTGCAATACCCGGTCATTAGGGGCCAACTTCAGCTCGCCCTGCATCCACAGCATATGGTTGGCGAGGGCGCCGTGGCGGATCTCCACACCCTTGGGTCGGCCCGTGGAGCCGGAGGTGTAGATCACATAGGCCAGGTTGTCCGCGTGCAATTGCACTTGCGGCGGCGCCACCTCGCTCTCGTCCTGCCAGTCGATAAGGCGATCCAGCTCCAGGCTGCGCACCTGCTCGCAGGCTCGCAGCGAAGAATGGGTCAGCAGCAGGTCGACGCCACTGTCGCGCAGCATGTAGTCCAGGCGCTCCTGGGGGTACGCCGGGTCCAGCGGCACATAGGCGCCACCGGCCTTGAGGATCGCCAGCAGGCCGACCACCATTTCCAGCGAACGCTCCAGGGAAATCCCCACCAGCACATCCGGGCCCACGCCCAGCTCGCGCAGCTTGTGGGCCAGGCGGTTGGCCTGGCGGTCCAGCGCGGCGTAGCTCAGTTGGCGCTCGCCGAGCACCAGCGCCACAGCATCCGGCGTGGCCTGCACCTGGGCCTCGATCAGGTCATGGACCGGCGCATCGGCGAAGGCCACCGCCGTGTCGTTCCAGCCATGCAGCAGTTGCTCGCGCTCATCCTTGTCCAGCAGCGCCAGCTCGCCGAGTGCTGCCTGGGCATCATCGGCCAGGGCCAGCAGCAAGCGATCGAAATGCACCAGCAGCCGCGCCATGCCCTCCTCGCCGAAGCGCTGGCGATCGAAGTTGAACCGTACCGCCAGGGTCTCGTTGGCCTGGACCACCAGGGTCAGCCCGTAGTGGGTCTGCTCCTGGTTGATCACGCTGCCGAACGCCAGCCCTTGCGGGGCGGCCTGTTGCAGCACCTCGGAAACCGGATAGTTCTCGAACACCAGGATCGAATCGAACAAGGCTTCGCCGCCTTGCCCGGCCCAGCGCTGGATATCGTAGAGCGGGGTGTGCTCATGCTCGCGCAGGGCCAGGTTGAGCGCCTGCAATTCGCCCAGCCACTCCGCCACCGACTGCTCGGCACGCGGGCTGCCCACCACCGGCAGGGTATTGATGAACAGGCCGAGCTGCTCCTCGATCCCCGGCAACTCCGCCGGACGTCCGGCCACGATGGCGCCGAAGGTCACGCTGGCCTGTCCGGTGTAGCGCTGCAACAGCAGCAGCCAGGCGGCCTGGACCAGGGTGTTGAGGGTGACCCTTTGCTCGCGGGCAAAGGCATTGAGGCTCGCGGTGCGGGCAGGGTCGAGGGCGTAATGCAGGTCGACATAACCGTCCAGCGCGACCTCGGGCTTGAGCACCTCGGCCAGGCGGGTCGGCGCTTCCAGCTCGGCAAGCTGCTCGCTCCAGAAGGCCTCGCTGGCGGCGGCGTCCTGGTGTTGCAGCCATTCGATGTAATCCCGGTAGCGGGCGGCGGACTGCGCCGGCACCTGCCCGTGATAACGCTGCAACACCTCGCCCAGCAGGCGCGAACTGCTCCAGCCGTCCATCAGGATGTGATGGCTGGTGTAGATCAGGTGATGACTGTCAGCGCCGGTACGCAGCAGGGTCAGGCGCAGCAGCGCCTCCTGCTCCAGGTCGAAGCCGCGCTGGCGATCGGCATCGGCCCAGGCAGCGAGCGCCGCGGCGTCATGCTCGCGGGCGCGCCAGTCCTGCTCGGTCAGCACCACCGCCACCTGCTTGCGGATCACCTGCAACGGCTTGCGCAGATCGCTGACGAAACTGGCCCGCAGCACGTCATGCTGGTCGATCACCGCCTGCCAGGCGGCCTTGAAACGCGCCACGTCGAGGCCGCGCACATCCACGCGCAGCTGGTTGATGTAGTTAGCCGCCTCCTGCTCGTACAGGGTGTGGAACAGCATGCCCTGCTGCATCGGCGACAGCGGGTAGATATCGGCGATCTCCGCCGGGGCGATGCGCAGGCCGTCGATGTCCTGCTGGTCGAGGTGGGCCAGGGGGAAGTCCGAAGGCGTCGCGCTGGCATGTTCGGCGCGCAGGCAGTGCTCGACCAGTTGGCGCAGGGCGGTGGCGTACTGATCGGCCAGGCCCTGCAACAGTTCACGGTCGAACACTTCGGTGCTGAAGCGCCAGTTCAGTTCCAGCTCGCCGCCATAGACCTGGCCACTGACGCTGATCAGGCTGTCCAGCGGCGCGTCGAGGCTGTGCATGTCGCCGCTGCTTTCGCCGGACGGACGCAACAACCCGTCCTCCGCAGCGAAGCTGCCGTCGAACTGGCCCAGGTAGTTGAACACGATCGACCCCTGGGCCAGGCCCTCCAGGGTCTGGCGCGCGGCGCTGCTGCCCAGGTAACGCAGCAGGCCGTAGCCGATGCCCTTGTTGGGGATCGCCCGCAGTTGCTCCTTGATGGTCTTGATCGAGCCGGCCAGATCGGCAGCCGGGCTGAGCCGCACCGGATAGACCGTGGTGAACCAACCGACGGTGCGGGTGATATCCAGGTCCTCGAACAGGTCCTCGCGACCATGGCCTTCCAGCTTGATCAGCGCCGACGGCTGCCGGGTCCAGGCACAGATCACCCGTGCCAGCGCGGTCAGCAGCAGGTCGTTGATCTGCGTGCGGTAGGCCGCCGGGGCCTCCTGCAGCAGTTGTCGGGTCAGCACCGGGTCCAGGCGCGTGCTGACGCTGGCGACGCTGCGGCTGGTGGCCGTGGCGCCCGGCTTGCAGTCCGGCAGCTCATCGCTGACCTCGGCCAGTTGCGCCTGCCAGTAGCACAGTTCCTGCTCCAGTTCCGCGCTGCGGGCATGCTCGCGCAGGTGCTCGGCCCAATGCTTGAACGCGCTGGTCTTGGCCGGCAAGGTCAGCGGTTGCCCGGCAGCGAGGGCGGCATAGGCGTTTTGCAGGTCTTCCAGGAGGATGCGCCAGGACACGCCGTCCACCACCAGGTGATGGATCACCAGCAGCAGGCGTTGCGAGCCATCGGGCAGTTGCGCCAGGACCGCACGCAGCAGGTGACCGGCCTCCAGGTCGAGGCTGCGCTGGGCTTCCTGGGCCAGCGCCTGAAGCGCGTCCTGCTGGTCCAGTTGGCGAACCCACAGCAGAGCGCTGTCCTGGCGCGGGCCATGGGCCGCATGCCAGTTGCCCTGCTCCAGGGTGAAGCCCAGGCGCAGCGCGTCATGCTGCTCCAGCAAGGCACGCAGGGTGCGTTCCAGCAGGTCCGCCTGCAACACGCGGGACGGCTTGAGCATCACCGCCTGGTTCCAGTGCTGGCGCTGCGGGATCTCGGCGTCGAAGAAGGCGTGCTGGATCGGCGTCAACGGCGCGGCGCCGTCCACTGCCGCCTGGTCGATGACCGTGGCCTCGGCCCGGCGTGCCACGGCGGCCAGGCTCTGCACGGTCTGGCGCTGGAACAGGTCCTTGGGGGTAAAGAAGATCCCGGCCTGGCGGGCACGGCTGACCACCTGGATGGAGATGATCGAATCACCGCCCAGCTCGAAGAAGTTGTCGCTGACACCAACCTTCTCCAGCTTCAGCACATCGGCCCAGATTGCAGCCAATTGCTCTTCCAGCTCACCTTGCGGTGCCACGTAGGCGGCATGGGCATGGCCCATCTCCGGCTGCGGCAGGGCCTTGCGGTCCAGCTTGCCGTTCGGCGTCAGCGGCAACTGGTCGAGGAACAGCCACTGGCTCGGCACCATGAAGATCGGCAGGTCACGGGCCAGCAGGGCCTTGAGTTCGGCGACCAGTTCGTCGCCCTCACCACCGACGATCCAGGCCACCAGTTGCGTGCCGGTGGCGGTTTCGCTGGCCAGCACCACCGCTTCGCGCACGGCGGCATGGCGCAGCAACTGCGCTTCGATCTCGCCCAGTTCGATACGCAGGCCGCGGATCTTCACCTGATGGTCGATACGCCCCAGGTAGTCGATCACGCCGTCGGCGCGGTAGCGCACCAGGTCGCCGGTGCGGTACAGGCGTGCGCCAGGAGTGAACGGATCCGGCACGAAGCGCTCGGCCGTCAGGTCCGGACGCTGGTGATAACCACGGGACAGCGAATCACCGCCGACATACAGCTCGCCGGCACTGCCCACCGGGCAGACCTGCAGGTTGCCGTCGAGCACATAGGTGCGCACGTTGCTGATCGGCCGGCCGATGGCGGCAATCGCCGTCTCCACCGGGCCTTCGATCAGCAGGCTGCTGGTGTCGATGGTCGCTTCGGTCGGGCCGTACAGGTTGTAGACCTGGCCCTGCCACAGTTCACGCAACTGCTCCAGCAGCGCCGCACTCAGCGCTTCGCCACCGAAGGCCAGGGTGCGCAGCGAATCCAGCTGGCCGTCCTGCACCTCAGGCAGCAGCGCCTGGAGCACCGACGGCGCCAGTTGCAGCACGCTGACCCGCTGTACCGCCACTTCATCCCACAGCAGCGACAGGTCGTCGCTCAGCGCCGGGCTGGCCAGGACCAGTTGCGCACCGTTGATCAGCGGCAGCCAGAACTCCCAGACCGAGGCGTCGAAGCTGAAGGCGGTCTTCTGCAATACCCGGTCGTGAGGGGCCAGCTTCAGCTCGCCCTGCATCCACAGCATATGGTTGGCGAGGGCGCCGTGGCGGATCTCCACACCCTTGGGTCGGCCCGTGGAGCCGGAGGTGTAGATCACGTAGGCCAGGTTGTCCGCGTGCAGTTGCACTTGCGGCGGCGCCACCTCGCTCTCGTCCTGCCAGTCGACCAGGCGATCCAGCTCCAGGCGCTGCACCTGCTCGCAGACTCGCAGCGAAGAATGGGTCAGCAGCAAGCCGACGCCGCTGTCGCGCAGCATGTAGTCCAGGCGCTCCTGCGGGTAGGCCGGGTCCAGCGGCACATAGGCGCCACCGGCCTTGAGGACCGCCAGCAGGCCGACCACCATTTCCAGCGAACGCTCCAGGGAAATCCCCACCAGCACATCCGGACCCACGCCCAGTTCGCGCAGCTTGTGGGCCAGGCGGTTGGCCTGGCGGTCCAGCGCGGCGTAGCTCAGTTGGCGCTCGCCCAGTACCAGCGCCACAGCGTCCGGCGTGGCCTGCACCTGGGCCTCGATCAGGTCATGGATCGGCGCATCGGCGAAGGTCACCGCCGTGTCGTTCCAGCCATGCAGCAGTTGCTCGCGCTCGCCCTCGTCCAGCAGCACCAGTTGGTCCAGCGGCGCCTGGGCATCGCGGGTCAGAGCGTGCAGCAAGCGGTCCAGATGCCGCGCCAGTTGCGCCACCGCCTCGTCGCTGAAGTGCCGGCGATCATGGCTCAGGCGCATCGACAATGCGGCGCCGACATTGACCACCAGGGCCAGCGGATAGTGCGCCTGCTCCTGGTTGATCAGGCTGCCGAACACCAGGTCCTGGGGTGCGGTCTGCTGCAATGCCTCGGACACCGGATAGTTCTCGAACACCAGGATCGAGTCGAACAGCGCCTCGCCACCACGTCCGGCCCAGCGCTGGATCTCGTTGAGCGGGGTGTGCTCATGCTCGCGCAGGGCGACGTTCTGCGCCTGCACCTGGGCCAGCCACTCGGCCACGGTCTGCTGCGGCTGCGGGCTGCCGAGTACCGGCAGGGTATTGATGAACAGGCCAAGCTGCTCCTCGATCCCCGGCAGTTCGGTCGGACGGCCCGCCACCGTGGCGCCGAAGGCCACGCTGGCCTGGCCGGTGTAGCGCTGCAACAGCAGCAGCCAGGCGGCCTGGACCAGGGTGTTGAGGGTCACCCGCTGTTCCCGGGCGAAGTCGCTCAGCTGGCGGGTCTGCTGTTCGTCCAGGCGGTGCAGGCGCTCGCCATGGCCCTCGCCTGCCGCCCCGGCCTTGAATGCCAGGGCCAGGCGGGTCGGTTCTTCCAGCCCTTGCAGATGACCGCTCCAGAAGCGCTGGCTGGCCGCCGCGTCCTGGCGTTGCAGCCATTCGATGTAATCGCGATAGCGTCCGCCCTGGGCTGCGACGCTGTGGCCGCTGTAGCGCTGAAGCACTTCGCCGAGCATCCGCGAGGTGCTCCAGCCGTCCATCAGGATGTGGTGGCAGGTGTAGACCAGTTGATGGCTGGCCTCGGCCGTACGCAGCACCGCCAGGCGCAGCAGCGGGCCCTGGTCGAGGACGAAGCCGCGGGCACGCTCGGTCGCCGCCCACTGCTCGATCCACGCGTCCTGTTCGGCCTGGTCGCGCACGTCGAGCTCGATGAACGGCACCTCGACCTGGCGCAGCACCGCCTGCAACGGTTGGCGCAGGTCGCTGAGGAACACGCTGCGCAGCACTTCATGCTGGTCCACCAGCCCCTGCCAGGCCGCGCGGAAACGCGGAACATCGAGGCCGCTGACTTCAATGCGCAACTGGTTGATGTAGTTGCCCGCCTCCTGCTCGTACAGGGTGTGGAACAGCATGCCCTGCTGCATCGGCGACAGCGGATACAGGTCCTGCACCCTGGCCGCCGGCAGCGCCAGGCCGTCCAGTTCCGCCTGGGACAGGTCGATCAGGGGGAAGTCCGACGGCGTCATGCCGGCGCTGTCGGCGGCGGTGCAATGCTCGACCAGCGCGCGCAATTCGGCGGCATAGTCGTCCGCCAGACGCTGCACGGTGTCACGCTCGAACACCGCGCCGCTGAAGCTCCAGCCCAGGTCCAGCTCGCCGCCGTAGACCTGGCCGTTAATGCTGATCAGCGCCGCCAGCGGCGCGGCCGGGTCCTGGCTGTCGCCAGCGCTTTCGCCGGACGGCGCGAACAGGGCGTCGTCGGCGCTGAAGCTGCCGTCGAACTGGCCCAGGTAGTTGAACACGATATTGCCCTGGGCCAGGGCCCCCAGCGCCTCGCGTGCGGCATCGTTGCCGAGGTGGCGCAGCACGCCGTAGCCGATGCCCTTGTTGGGGATGGCGCGCAGTTGCTCCTTGATGGTTTTCAGCGAGGCATCCAGGGTCGCGGCCGGGGTCAGGCGGACCGGGAACAGGTTGCTGAACCAGCCGACGGTGCGGCTCAGGTCGATGCCGTCGAACAGGTCTTCGCGGCCATGGCCTTCCAGGCGGATCAGCGCATCGGCCTGCCCGCTCCAGCGGCAGATGACCCGGGCCAGGGCGGTCAGCAGCAGGTCGTTGATCTGCGTGCGATAGGCCGCCGGGGCATCCTGCAGCAGGCGGCGGGTCAGCTCGGCATCCAGGTGGGTGCTGACCGACAGGGCATGGCGGCGCTCCTGGCTGCCTTGCGGATGGTCGCAGGGCAGTTCGTCGGTCACATCGCGCAACTGCGCCTGCCAGTAGCCCAGCTCCTGCTCCAGTGCCGGGCTGACGGCGTAGTCGTGCAACTGGCCGGCCCAGTCCTTCAGCGAGCTGGTCTTGGCTGGCAGCGGCTGTTGCCGGTAGGCGCTTTGCAGGTCTTCCAGCAGCACACGCCAGGACACGCCATCGACCACCAGGTGGTGGATCACCAGTAGCAGGCGCTGCTCGCCATCGGCCAGGTTGACCAGCACGGCGCGCAGCAGCGAGCCGTCCTTGAGGTCGAGGCTGCATTGGGCTTCATTGGCCAGTTCGCGCAGGCCGGCGCTGTCGGCCAGCTCGCGGACCCACAGCAGCCCGTCAGCCTTGGCCGGGGCGAAGCTGGCCTGCCAGCCGGCAGCCTGTTGCTGGAAACTCAGGCGCAGGGCGTCATGCTGCTCGACCAGCGCCACCAGGGCCGTCTGTACCTGGGCAGCGTCGAGACGCACGCCGGGCTTGAGCATCACCGCCTGGTTCCAGTGCTGACGCTCGGGGATATCGGTGTCGAAGAAGCGCGCCTGGATCGGCAGCAGCGGCAGGCGCCCGCTGATCTGCGCCGGCGCCACGGCCGCAGCCTTCTTCTCGATCAGCTTGGCGACCGTGGCCAGCTGGCCGATGGTCTGCTTCTCGAACAGTTGCTTGGGGCTGAGCTTGATGCCCTGGCGCTTGGCCCGGGCGATGATCTGCAGGCTGAGGATCGAGTCGCCGCCCAGCTCGAAGAAGTTGTCGGTGCTGCCGACCTGCTCCAGCTTGAGCACCTCGGCCCAGATCGCCGCGAGCTTTTCCTCGATCTCGCCGGAGGGTGCCACGTAGCGCTGCTTGACCGCGCCCGGCTTGGGCAGGGCGCGCTTGTCCAGCTTGCCGTTGGCGGTCAGCGGCAGGCGTTCCAGCAACAGGATCTGCGCCGGTACCAGGTACTCCGGCAACGACTGTCCAAGCTGCTGGCGCAGGGCTTCGGCATTGAGCGCCACGCCGCTGGCGGCGACGCAGTAGCCGATCAGTTGCAGGCGCGACTCATCGCTGTCCTGGGGCAAGGCGAGGACTACGGCCTCGGCCACGCCATCGAGGCCTTGCAGCAGATGCCCGACCTCCCCCGGCTCGACCCGGTAGCCACGGATCTTCACCTGGTCATCGGCACGGCCCAGGTACTCCAGCACACCGCCGACCAGGCGCGCACGGTCACCGGCACGGTAACGGCGCTGGCCATTTTCAGCCGGGACGAAGCGCTCGGCGGTCAGTGCCGCCTGGCCCAGATAGCCCTGGGCGACGCCCTGCCCACCCAGGTACAGCTCGCCGGCCACACCTTCGGCCACCGGATTGAGCCAGGCGTCCAGCACCTGCGCAGTGCCGTTGGCCAGCGGCTGGCCGACCGGCACGCTGCGGCAACCGGCCAGGCGCTCGCCGACTTCGTGGGTGAGGATGCCGACGGTGGTTTCGGTCGGGCCGTAGTGGTTGAGCACGCGGCAGTCCTTCAGCCCGCGAATCTGCTCCAGCAGACTCCAGCTGCTGGCTTCGCCACCCAGCACCAGCAGCTCGCGCGGCAGCACATCCGCCGCCTTCGCCGCCTGCAACAGGCCTTGCAGATGGCTCGGCACGATCTTCAGCACATCGATGCGGTGCTCGGCCATATAGGCGGCGAAGCGGTCCGGGTCGAAGGCGTGTTCATGGGACAGCAGGTGCAGCGCACGACCCGACGCCAGGGCGCCGAACAGCATGGTGTGGCCGAGGTCGGCGGCGATGGTCGAGACCATCGCCATGCTGGCGTCGGCGCTCAGGTCGAGACGCTCCAGCACCGCCTGGACATAGTTGGCCAGGGCACCATGGCTGATCACCACGCCCTTGGGCTGGCCGGTGGAACCGGAGGTGTAGATCAGGTAGGCGGCTTGTTCGGCATGGATCTGCACGTCAGGCGCACGGGTGTCGCGGTCGGCCCACAGTTGCGGATTCCAGTTCAGGGTCGGGCACCCGAGGTCCAGCTCGCCGCTCTGGATCAGCAGCACCGCGCCGCTGTCACGCACCAGCTGGCGCAGGCGCTCCTGCGGCTGACGGGTATCCAGCGGCAGGTACACCGCACCCAGCTTGAGCACCGCCAGCAGGCTGACCACCCACTCGATGCCGCGCTCCTGGCACAGGGCAACGGTCTGCCCGGCCTGCACGCCCTGCCCTTGCAGGTAGTGGGCGAGCTGGTTGGACTGCGCCTCCAGTTGCTCGTAATCGAGGGTCTGCTCGCCAGCACGCAGGGCCAGCTTGCCGCGACCGGCCGCCAGGCCTTGCTGCCACAGGGCGATGAAGTTACCGCCGGTCAAAGCCGGGGCTTGGACAGCAGCCAGTTGCGGCGCCTGCTCGGGGAAACCCAGCACCGCCTCGCCGACATGAGCGGCGAGGTTTTCCAGCACGTTGCGCAGCGAGCCGGCGATACGTTCGATGGTCGCCGCTTCGAACAGGTCGGTGGCGTAGGTGAAGTAGCCACGCAGGCCATCCGGGCCGTCGACGAAGTCATAGGCCAGGTCGAAGCGCGCATCGGTGGAGCCGGAGGCATATTTCTCCACGCTCAGGCCATCGACACCGCGCTCGGCCTCACTGCCCTCTTCAGCGACGAACACCTGCTGGTTGATCTTGAACTGGAACAGCGGGTTGTGACCGAGATTGCGCTCCGGGGCCAGGGCATCCACCAGGTGCTCGAACGGCAGCTCCTGATGGGACTGGGCGCCACTGACCACCTGCTTGACCTGTTCCAGCAGAGCGGCGAAGGTCTGCCGCTCGTCCACCTGGACGCGCAGCACCTGGGTGTTGATGAAGAAGCCGATCAGCCCTTCCAGCTCGCTGCGGGTACGCCCGGCATTCGGCGCACCGATGCGGATATCACCCTGGCCGCTGTAGCGCGACAGCACCACGGCCATGGCGGCCAGGGTCAGCATGAAAATGGTCACGCCCTTGTTGCGCGCCACCTGCTTGAGTTGCGCCGACAGCCCGGTCGGCAGGTCGGCGCGCAGGATCGCGCCGCGGTAGCTCGGTTGCAGCGGACGTTCATGGTCCAGCGGCAGGCTCAGCAACGGTTGCTCGTCACCCAGTTGCTCCTTCCAGTACGCCAGTTGGCGCTCGCCCTCGCCGGCTTCCAGCCAGGCGCGCTGCCAGATTGCATAGTCGGCGTACTGGATCGCCAGGGCCGGCAACGGCGCTGGCTGGCCCGCGAGTTGGGCCTGATAGAGCTGGACGAATTCGCGCACCAGTAATTGCCCGGACCAGCCATCGGACACCACATGGTGCATGCACAGGGTCAGCACATGCCGGTGCTCGCCCAGGCGGAACAGGCGGACCCGCAGCAACTGCTCGCCGAGCAGGTCGAACGGCGCCTGCAACTCGGCCTCGACCAAGCCGGCCAGTTGGCTTTCCTCGGCGACTTCGGTCAGCTCCAGGGCCACCGGCACCTGTTCGAGGATCTCCTGGTGGAACTCGCCGTCCACCGAAACGAAACGGGTACGCAGGGTTTCGTGGCGCTGCACCAGCTGCGCCAGGGCACGGCCCAGCGCGGTCTGGTCCAGCGGGCCGTTCAGGCGCACCGCCATGGGCACGTTGTAGGCGCTGTTGTCCGGCTCCATCTGCCACAGGAACAGCATGCGCTGCTGGGCGTAGGACAGCGGGATGCGCGGCGTGTCGGTGCGGGTCACGGCAATCGGCAGCAGGCGGAAGCTCTGCCCGGTCTCGCGCATCTTGTCGAGGATCTGCCGACGTTGTTCCAGGGGCAGGCCGACGAAACGTTTGGCAATGCGCTCTGCGGTAGTCTTGTCCATCTCAGGCTCCTGCCAGTTCGTTCATCAGTTTTTCGATATCGGACAGGCCGTCCTCGGTCAGCGACAGGCCGGTTTCGGCGAGCGCCTGGATGAAGTCGTTCAATTGCGGTTTCTCGAAGATAAGGCGCAGCGGTACATCGATACCGAGGCCGGAATGAATGCGGGAAACGAGCTGGGCGGCGAGCAGCGAGTGCCCGCCCAGTTCGAAGAAGTCATCGCTCAGCCCCACGCGTTCGACCTTGAGCACCTCGGCCCAGATCGCCGCCATCTGCTGCTCCTGCTCGCTGACCGGGGCGACGTAATCGCGCTGCGCCAGGCTGGCGTCCGGTTTCGGCAGGGCCTTGCGGTCGAGCTTGCCGTTGGGGGTCTGGGGCATGCGGTCGAGCCAGGTGAAGTGGCTGGGCACCATGTAGTCCGGCAGGCCGGCGCGCAGATGGGCCTTGAGTGCACTGCGCAGTTCGCTGCTGTCCTCGTCACCGATCAGGTAGGCGGCCAGTTGCTTGTAGCCGTCCATGTCGATATCGATGACCACGGCTTGCTGCACCGCCTCGTGGGCCAGCAGGCGTGCCTCGATCTCGCCCAGTTCGATGCGGAAGCCACGGATCTTCACCTGATGATCGAGGCGGCCGACGTACTCGACGACGCCATCGGCGCGATAGCGCGCCAGGTCGCCGGTGCGGTACAGGCGACCGCCGGTGGTGGAGAACGGATCCGGCACGAAGCGCTCGGCGGTCAGCGCCGGGCGCTGGTGATAACCACGGGCCAGGCCATCGCCTCCGATCAGCAGCTCGCCCCGGGCGCCGACCGGCAGCACGTCGAGGTCATCGCTGGCGATATGCAGCGTGGTATTGGCCAGCGGCTTGCCCAGCCACACATCGTCGGCTGCGGTGAGGTAGTGCCGGGCCGACCAGATGGTGGTCTCGGTCGGGCCGTAGACGTTCCACACATGCCCGGCCTGATCGATCAGGCGCTGGGCCAGTTCGGCGCTCAGGGCTTCGCCACCGCAGAGGACGGTCTTGCCGTTCAGGGCACCGGCTGGCGCGGCATCGAGGATCATCCGCCAGCTCGACGGCGTGGCCTGGATCACGCTGACCTGCTGCTCGGCAATCACCTCCAGCAACGCCTGCGGGTCCATGTTCTGGTGCGGCTTGAGCAGCACCACCGAGGCGCCGCGGATCAGCGGCAGGTACAGCTCCAGACCGGCGATATCGAAGGACAGCGAGGTCAGCGACAGCACCCGGTCCGCCGCCTTCAGCCCTGGCTTGTCGGCCATGCTGAAGAGGAAGTTGACCAGCGCCTGATGGTGGATGGTCACGCCCTTCGGCAGCCCGGTGGAGCCGGAGGTGTAGATGGCGTAGGCGAGGTTCTGCGCGCTGGCGGTCGGCGCCAGGTCGTGGGTGGAATAGCCGTCCAGCCAGTCGCCTTCCTGGTCCACGCAGAGGGTGTTGACGCCCGTCGGAATGGTCAGTTGCTCCAGCAGCGAGGACTGGCTGAGCAGCAGGCCCAGGCCGCTGTCCTGCATCATGTAGGCCAGGCGGTCGCGGGGGAAATCCGGGTCCAGCGGCACATAGGCGCCACCGGCCTTGAGGATCGCCAGCAGGCTGACGACCATCTCCGCCCCGCGCTCCAGGGCCACGCCCACCAGAACATCCGGGCCGACGCCCAGTTCGCGCAGCTTGTGCGCCAGTTGGTTGGCGTAAGCGTTCAGTTGCGCGTAGCTCAAGGTGGTTTCGGCGGTGACCACGGCAACGGCATCCGGGGTCGCCCGCACCTGCGCCTCGATCAGCGCCGGCAGGCATTGCTCGCGGGGATAGTCGAGCTGGCTCTGGTTCCAGTCGACGAGGATCTGCTCGCGCTCGGCGGCAGACAGCAGCGGCAGCTCGGCGATGCGCTGGTCGGCATCGATGCAGATGCCTTGCAGCAACGTGCGCCAGTGTCCGGCCAGACGTTCGATGGTTGCGCCATCGAACAGTGCCGTGGCGTAGCTGAACTGCGCCTCCAGTCCGGCGCCATGCTCGACGGTGTTCAGGGTCAGGTCGAACTGCGCCGACTGGCTGTCGGCACCCAGCACTTCCACGCTCAGGCCCGGCAGTTGGCGGGCCGAGCCCTTGACCTCGGTCTGGTGGTTGAACATCACCTGGAACAGCGGACTGTGGCTCAGGCTGCGCTGCGGTTGCAGGGCTTCCACCAGTTGCTCGAACGGCAGCTCCTGATGGGCCTGGGCTTGCAGGGCGGTGTGCCTGACCTGCTGCAACAGCTCGCTGAAGGTGGCGTCGGCGGTGAACCCGGCCTTGAGCACCTGGGTGTTGACGAAGAAGCCGATCAGCTTCTCGGTCTCGGCCCGGGTGCGGTTGGCGATCGGCACACCGACACGGATATCGTTTTGTCCGCTATGGCGCTGCAACAGGGTCTGGAACGAGGCCAGCAGGAGCATGAACAGGGTCACGCCCTGCTCCCGCGCCACGGCCTTGAGCTTGTCCACCAGCGCCGCGTCGAGGGCGATGGCGCGACGGGCGCCGGCCAGTTGCTGGATCGCCGGGCGCGGACGGTCGGTAGGCAGTTCCAGCACCGGCTGTTCACCGCCCAGTTGCTCGGTCCAGTAGGCCAGCTGGCGGGCCTGCTCGCCGGCTTCCATCCACTGGCGCTGCCACGCAGCGTAGTCGGCGTACTGGAACGGCAGGGCTTCGAGGGCGGTCTCGCGGCCCTGACTGAAGCCTTCGTAGAGGCGCACCAGTTCGTCGACCATGATCGGCATCGACCAGCCATCGGACACGCTGTGGTGCTGGGTCAGCACCAGCACATGCTGGTTCTCGCCCAGGTGCAGCAGCTTGACCCGCAGCAGCGGCCCCTGTTGCAGATCGAACGGACGACGCACCTCGGCAGCGATGCAGGCTTCCAGGCTTTCGCCGGCAGCCAGTTGCTCCACCGCCAGGACGAACGGCGTCGCCCCATGGATCACCTGCACGCCGCGCTCGCCATCCTGGCGGAAGGTGGTGCGCAGGGTTTCATGACGGGCGATCAGCGCGGCGAAGCTCGACTCCAGCGCCTCGATATCCAGCGCGCCATCCAGGCGCAGGGCCACCGGAATGTTGTAGGCGGCGCTGTCCGGCTCCAGTTGCCAGAGGAACCACTGGCGCTGCTGGGCATAGGACAGTTCCAGCGGCTGGCTGCGGTCGGCGCGGCTGAAGGCCGGGGCACGACTGGCCTCGCCCTGCCCTGCCACGGCGGCGAAGGCAGCCAGGTCGGCGGCCTCGAACAGCTGGCGCAGGGTCAGCTCCAGACCCAGTTGCTGGCGCACCCGGGAGACCACCTGAGTGGCCAGCAGGGAGTGGCCGCCCAGCTCGAAGAAGTTGTCGCTCAGGCCGACCTTTTCCACTTGCAGGACATCGGCCCAGATCGCCGCGAGTTGCTGTTCCAGCTCGCTGACCGGGGCAACGTAGGCCGATTGCAGGTTGGCCGCATCGGGTTTCGGCAGGGCCTTGCGGTCCAGCTTGCCGTTGGCGGTCAGCGGGAAGGCGTCCAGCACGACCAGGTGCGCCGGGACCATGTAGTCCGGCAGATGGGCTTTGAGGTGGGTTTTCAGGGTGTCGCGCAGGTCGCTCTGGTCCGGGTTGGCCGCGACCAGGTAGGCCGCCAGTTGCTGGCCTGCCGGGCCGTCGACTGCCAGCACGATCACTTCGCGCACGGCGTCGTGTTCCTGCAGCCGCGCCTCGATCTCGCCCAGTTCGATACGGAAGCCGCGGATCTTCACCTGATGGTCGATGCGCCCGGCGTACTCGATCACGCCCTCCCCACGGAAGCGCGCCAGGTCGCCGGTGCGGTACAGGCGGCTGCCGTCGGTGGCGAACGGGTTGGGCACGAAGCGTTCGGCAGTCAGGGCGGCGCGGTTGTGATAGCCGCGAGCAAGGCCGGCGTGGCCGACATGCAGCTCGCCACAGACGCCGGTGGCGACCGGGTTGAAATCGCTGTCCAGCACCTGCATCGACAGGTCCGGGATCGCCTCGCCGATCGGGCTGACTTCGGCCTGTTGCAGGTCGGCCCTGGTGATCGGACGGTAGGTCACGTGCACCGTGGTTTCGGTGATGCCGTACATGTTGATCAGGCGTGGCTGTTGATCGCCGAAACGCTCGAACCAGGGTTGCAGGCTGCCAACGTCCAGCGCCTCGCCGCCGAATACCATATAGCGCAGGGACAGTTCGTCGGACGCGACCCGGGCCAGTTGCTTGAACGCCGAGGGCGTCTGGTTCAGTACGGTGACTTTCTCGGTCACCAGCAGCGCGTTGAAGTCTTCCGGCGAGCGGGTCACTTCACGCGGCACCACTACCAGACGGCCGCCGTACATCAGCGCGCCGAAGATCTCCCACACCGAGAAGTCGAAGGCGTAGGAGTGGAACAGGGTCCACACGTCCTTGTCGTCGAAGCCGAACCACTCTTCCGTCGCCGCGAACAGGCGCAGGACGTTGTGGTGCGGCAGCAAAGCACCCTTCGGCTTGCCGGTGGAGCCGGAGGTGTAGATCACATAAGCGAGGTTGTCCGGCGACGTCAGGTTGACCGGGTTCTCAATGCTGTAGCCCTCGAAGCAGCCGAGCAGATCAGCCTGGGTCAGCACCAGCTTGATGCCGCTGTCCGCCTTCATGTAGTCGAGACGGTCCTGTGGATAATCCGGGTCCAGGGGCACATAGGCACCGCCAGCCTTGAGAATCCCCAGCACGCCGACCAGCATTTCCAGGCTGCGCTCGACCGACAGGCCGACCAGTACATCCGGCCCTACGCCCAGCTCGCGCAGCTTGTGCGCCACCTGGTTGGCGCGGCTGTTGAGCTGTGCATAAGTCAGTTGCTCAGCGCCGAAGCTCACCGCCACTGCATCGGGCACCCGCGCGGCCTGGGCTTCGATGCGCTGGTGAATGCACTGCTCACTCGGGTAGACGGCCACCTCCTGGCTCGCCGCTGCTGACAGCGCCAGCTCACCCAGCGCCTGCGCCGGATCGACGATCAACGCCGCCAGCAACTGCTTGAAGTGCGCCGCCAGTTGCCCGACCGCCTGCGCGCCAAAGGCGCTGCGGTCGTGGCTGATGCGCAGCGACAGGCGCTCCCCGGTGTTCACCACCAGGGTCAGCGGGTAGTGGGTCTGCTCCTGGGTGCGCACATCGCCGAACACCAGGCCTTGCGGCGCCGCCTGTTGCAGCGCCTCGGACACCGGGTAGTTCTCGAACACCAGGATCGAGTCGAACAGCGCCTCGCCGGCCCAGCCGGCCCAGCGCTGCACTTCGTACAACGGCGTGTGCTCGAACTCGCGCAAGGCGATGTTCTGCGCCTGCACCTGCTGCACGAAGCTCGCCACGCTCTGCTCGGAACGCGGGCTGGCGACCACCGGCAGGGTGTTGATGAACAGCCCGAGCTGCTCCTCGATCCCCGCCAGCTCGGCCGGACGGCCAGCCACGGTGGCACCGAAGGTCACGCTGGACTGCCCGGTGTAGCGTTGCAACAGCAACAGCCAGGCAGCCTGGACCAGGGTGTTCAGGGTCACCCGCTGCTCGCGGGCGAACTCGCCGAGCCGACGGGTCAGTGCGCTATCCAGGTCTTCCAGGTATTCGCCATAGCCCTCGCCATCCGCCGCGCCCTTGAGCGCCTGGGCCAGACGGGTCGGTTCGTCGAAGGCGGCCAGTTGCTCCAGCCAGAAGCGCTGGCCGGCGCCGGTATCCTGGCCTTGCAGCCAGTGGATGTAGTCGCGGTACTGGCTGCCCAGGCGCGCCGGCGCCTGCCCGGCATAGCGCTGCAGGACTTCGCCGAGCATGCGCGAGCTGCTCCAGCCGTCCATCAGGATGTGATGGCTGGTGTAGATCAGTTCATGGCGGTTGTCGCCGGTGCGGATCAGCGCCACCCGCAGCAACGGGCCCTGGGCCAGTTCGAAGCCCCGGTCGCGCTCGCCCCGGGCCCAGTCGTCGAGCCAGGTGTCGAGGTCGGCCTGCGCGCGGGCATCGAGTGCCACGAACGGCAGTTCGACCTGACGCTGCACCACCTGCACCGGCTGGTCGGCATCGCTGACAAAGCCGCTGCGCAGGATCGGATGCTGGTCCAGCAGGTCCTGCCAGGCCTGGCGCAGGCGCGCCGGGTCGAGACCTTCGACGCTGACCCGCAGCTGGTTGATGTAGTTGCCGTCTTCCCTGGCGTACAGGCTGTGGAACAGCATGCCCTGCTGCATCGGCGCCAGCGGGTAGATGTCCTCGATGCTGGCGGCGGCCACCGGCAAGCGGTCGAGCTGCTGCTGGCTCAACCCGACCAGCGGGAAGTCCGATGGGGTCACGCCCTGATGACCGGCCTGGCAATGCTCGATCAGCGCCGTCAGCGCCTGCTCGTAGGCCCGGGCCAGGGCCTCGATGGTTTCCACGCGGAACATCTCGCGGCTGAAGGCCCATTCGAGGCGCAAGCGGCCGTCGAACACCTGGCCGTTGACGCTCAGCCAGTTGCCCAGCGGGCCCTGCGGGCATAGCGGCTGGCCACTGCTTTCGCTGGCCAGGGCGAAGGCGCCCTGCTGCTGATCGAAGCTGCCATCGAACTGGCCCAGGTAGTTGAAGGTCACCCGTGGCTGCGGCAAGGCCGCCAGCTGGTGGGCGAAGTCGCCGTCGCCGAGATAGCGCAGCACACCGAAGCCGATGCCCTTGGCCGGCACGCCGCGCAGTTGTTCCTTGATCGTGCAGATCGACGCGGCGGCATCGGCGGCCGGGGTCAGGCGCACCGGGAACAGGCTGCTGAACCAGCCGACCGTGCGGCTCAGGTCGATGTCGTCGAACAGGTCCTCGCGGCCATGGCCTTCCAGTTGCACCAGCACCGATGGCTTGCCGCTCCACTGGCACAGCACCTGGGCCAGGGCAGTCAGCAACAGATCGTTGACCTGGGTGCGGTAGGCCGCCGGGGCGACCTTGAGCAGTTGGCTAGTCAGTTCTTCGTTGAGGGTCGAGGCGGCATGGGCCGCATCGCTGATGCGCAGGCTGCCCTGTGGGTTGTCCTGGGGCAGCGCGCTGTCACCCCCGTCGAGCACGCCCTGCCAGTAGCTGCGCTCGGCTTCCAGCGCCGGACTGTTGGCATAAGCGTGGAGTTTTTCCGCCCAGGCCTTGTACGAGCTGGTCTTGGCCGGCAGGGCCGCACCGGCCAGGGCCTGTTGCAGGTCTTCCAGCAGCACGCGCCAGGACACGCCATCCACCACCAGGTGATGGATCACCAGCAGCAGGCGCTGTTCGCCGGCGGGCAGGTCCACCAGCACGGCACGCAGCAGCGGGCCGCTCTTCAGGTCGAGGCTGCGCTGGGCTTCGTCGGCCAGGGCCGGCAACTCGTCGCTGTGCGCCAGCTCACGGGTCCACAGCACCGCGCTACTGTCCAGCGGGGCGAACACCGCCTGCCAGCCGGCGTACTGCCGGGCGAAGTTCAGGCGCAGGGCGTCGTGTTGCTCCAGCAGGGCGTGCAGGGCCTTTTGTAGCGTGGCGCTGTCCAGCGTGCGGGTTGGCTTGAGCAGCACCGACTGGTTCCAGTGCTGGCGCTCGGGGATATCGCTTTCGAAGAAGCGCGCCTGGATCGGCAGCAGCGGCAGGTTGCCGCTGATCTGCTCGACCACCGGGGCCGCCGCCTTCTTTTCGATGCGCTTGGCGACCGTGGCCAGTTGGCCGATGGTCTGTTTTTCGAAGAGCTGCTTGGGGTTGAGCTTGATCCCCTGGCGCTTGGCCCGGGCAATGATCTGCAGGCTGAGGATCGAGTCGCCGCCCAGTTCGAAGAAGTTGTCGGTACTGCCGACCTGCTCGAGCTTGAGCACGTCGCGCCAGATGGCCGCGAGGGCTTCCTCGATTTCGCCTTGCGGGGCGACGAAACGCTGCTGCACCGCACCCGGCTTGGGCAGGGCGCGCTTGTCCAGCTTACCGTTGGCGGTCAGCGGCAGTTGTTCGAGCAGGACGATCTGCGCCGGGACCATGTAGTCCGGCAACGACTGTCCAAGCTGTTGGCGCAGCGACTCGGCGCTGACGCCTTCGGCCACGACCCAGGCCAGCAGTTGCAGACGGCTGGCATCGTCGTCCTGGGGCACGGCGAGGACCACCGCCTGACGTACTTCGGCCAGGCCTTGCAGGACCCGGGCGACTTCCGCCGGCTCGACGCGGTAGCCGCGGATCTTCACCTGGTCGTCGGCGCGGCCGATGAATTCCAGCTCGCCCTGGCGGTTACGGCGTACCCGGTCGCCGCTGCGGTACAGGCGCGCACCGGCCGGGCCGTGGGGGTCCGGCACGAAGCGTTCGGCAGTCAGCGCCGGCTGGCCGAGATAGCCCAGGGCCAGGCTGTCGCCGCCGATATACAGCTCGCCGGGCACACGCTCGGCGACGCCGTTGAACACATCGTCCAGCACCCGCACCACGGCCCCCGGCAGTGCCTTGCCTACCGGCACCACGGCGGGCACGTCGCCGGCCACTTCATGGGTCAGCACGCCGACCGTGGTTTCGCTCGGGCCATAGTGGTTGACCACGCGGCACTGCGGACGTAGCTCGCGCACCCGCTCGACCAGGCCGGCCGGGCAGGCTTCGCCGCCGACGATCAGCAGATGGCGCGGCAGCACGTCGGCCGGGCGCGCGGCCTGGAGCAGCGCGGCGAGATGGCCGGGCACGATCTTCAGCACGCCGACCTGATGGGTCGCCATATAGTCGGCGAAGGCATCCGGGTCGAAGCCCAGGGCCTCGGGCAGCACATGCAGGGTACGGCCGGCGCACAGGGCGCCGAACAACACGGTGTGGCCGAGGTCGGCGGCGATGGTCGAGGCCAGCGCCATGCTCGCCTCGGCGGCCGGTTGCAAGCGCTCCAGCAGGCCACGCACGTAGCTGGCCAGAGCGCCATGGCTGACCAGCACGCCCTTGGGCTGGCCGGTGGAACCGGAGGTGTGGATCACATAGGCCGGGGACTGCTCGTGCAGGGTAACGGCTGGCGCAGTGGCCGGCTGTTGCTGCCAGAGCGCCGGCTGCCAAACGATATCCAGCGCCACGTCGAGACGCGGGGCAGCTTCGCTGCGCAGCACGACCTTGGCCCCGGCGCGCTCCAGCATCCCTTGCAGGCGCTCGGCAGGCGCCTTGACGTCCAGCGGCATATACACCGCACCAGCCTTGAAGATCGCCAGCAAGGCGGTCAGCCAGGGCAGCGAGCGCTCCATCAGCACCGCCACCGGCTGGCACTGGGCGATGCCCTGTTGCAGCAGGTGGTGGGCGAGACGGCTGGATGCTTCATCCAGCTCGCGCCAGGTCAGGCTTTCGGTCAGGCAGCGGGCGGCGATGGTCCCGGGCTGGCGGTCGACATTGGCCTGCCACTGGCTCAGCACCGAAGGCGCGGCCGGCAGTGCCTCGGCGGCCTCGGCCTGCACCTGTGCGCCCAGGCGGTAGAGCGGCGCTTGCGGCGCATCCAGCACGGCGTCGAACAGCGCCAGCAGTTGCGGAATGAAGGCCTCGACCGTGGCGCGCTGGTACAGGTCGCTGGCGTAGGCGATATCGCCGTGGATCAGTTGGCCGTCATCGGTAATGTCCAGGGCCAGGTCGAAGTGCGCGCCCTCGCGCTGCATCGGGTATTCGCTGACCTCCAGCCCCGGCAGCTTCAGCGACAGTTCCTGCTTGAGCACCACGTTCTGGTTGAACTTGGCCTGGAACAGCGGGTTGTGGCCGAGGTTGCGCTCCGGCGCCAGCTGGTCCACCAGTTGCTCGAAGGGCACGTCCTGGTGGGCCTGGGCGTCGA
Organism: Pseudomonas sp. FG98; assembly: GCF_057808595.1. Taxonomy (NCBI): domain Bacteria; kingdom Pseudomonadati; phylum Pseudomonadota; class Gammaproteobacteria; order Pseudomonadales; family Pseudomonadaceae; genus Pseudomonas; species Pseudomonas sp. FG98. The sequence continues at coordinate 39,746 of NZ_JBMDIJ010000053.1, forward strand.
ACGAGGTCTCGCGGATCTGCGCCAGCAGGTCGAGGTAGCTCAGGCGTTCGTCCAGTTGGCAACGCAGCACCTGGGTGTTGATGAAGAAGCCGATCAGCCCTTCGGTCTCGCTGCGACCACGGTTGGCATTGGGCACGCCGATACGGATATCGCGCTGCCCGGACTGGCGCGAGAGGAACAGCGAGAAGCCGGCCAGCACCAGCATGAACAGGCTCATGCCCTGGCTGCGGGCGAAGGCGTTGAGGCGCTGCGAGCGCGCGGCGCCGAAATCGAACTTGAGGTGGGCGCCACGGAAGCTCTGCGCCGGCGGACGGGGGAAATCCTGGGCGGCTTCCAGCAGCGGCTGCTCGTCGCCCAACTGACGACGCCAGTAATCCAGCTGGCGCTCGCCCTCCCCGGCTTCCAGCCACTGGCGCTGCCAGATGGCGTAATCGGCGTATTGCAGGGTCAGCGCCGGCAACTGCGGCTCGCCGCCTTGCACGTAGGCCTGATAGCTCTGGGCGAACTCCTTGACCATCACTTCCATGGACCAGCCATCGGAAACGATATGGTGCATGCACACCACCAGCACCTGCTCGTCTTCACTCACGCGCAGCAGGCAGGCGCGCAGCAGCGGGCCCTTGAGCAGGTCGAACGGCCGGGCGATGAACTCGCCGGCCTGGCGCGCCAGCTCGGCATCGCTGCCCGGCTCGGCGCGCTGCAGGTCGAGGGACAGCGCCGGCAGGATCACCTGGCGCGGCTGCTCGCCCTCGGTGTTGAACACCGTGCGCAGCACTTCATGGCGTTGCAGCAGGTGGTCGAAGGCGCGTTGCAGGGCCTGCTCGTCCAGTTGTCCAGTCAGACGCAGGGCGGTGCTCATCTTGTAGGCATCGCTGGTCGGGTCGAGCTGCCAGAGGAACAGCAGGCGCTGCTGGGCGTAGGACAGCGGGATCAGTTCGACGTCGTGGCGGCTCTCGACGATGGGCAGCAGGCTGAAATCCTTGCCGTCCGCGCGCAGCTTGGCGAGGAACTGACGGCGCTGATCGAGCGACAGACCGACAAAGCGTTTGGCAATACGTGCAGTTGTGGTCCCGCTCATGCTTCGGTTTCCTCCAGAGAATCCATGAACTGGTCCATATCGTCCCAGTCGTCGTCGCTCGTCGTGGTGTTCAACGCCGCCACGGCAGCGGCCAGCTGGCTCAGCAGCGGCTGTTCGAACAGGGTGCGCAGCGGCAGGCTGACACCGAGGTGCTTGTTGATCCGCGCGACCATCTGCGCCGCCAGCAGGGAATGCCCGCCCAGCTCGAAGAAGCTGTCGTTGAGGCCGACCCGCTCGATCTTCAGCACCTCGGCCCAGATGGCGGCCAGTTGCTGCTCGATATCGGTGACCGGCGCTACATAGCGCGCCTGCGCCTGGCTGGCGTCCGGCTGCGGCAGGGCCTTGCGGTCGAGCTTGCCGTTGGGCGTCAGGGGCATGGCGTCGAGGGCGATGAAGAAGGTCGGGACCATGTAGTCCGGCAGTTGGGCCTTGAGGGCGAGCTTGAGCGCGTCGACATCGAGCTCGCTGCGGGTGACCACGTAGGCCGCCAGTTGCTTGCCCTGTGGACCGTCGATATCGAGGACCACGGTTTCGCGGATCGCCGGGTGTTCCAGCAGGCGGGTTTCGATCTCGCCCAGCTCGATGCGGTAACCGCGGATCTTCACCTGGTGGTCGGCACGGCCGACGTACTCCAGCACGCCATCGGCGCGGCGGCGGGCCAGGTCGCCGGTGCGGTACAGGCGCTCGCCCGGCGCGCCGAACGGGTTGGGGACAAACACCGGCACGCTGCGGCGGGTATCGCCGACGTAGCCACGGCCAACGCCGGTACCGGCGACGCACAGCTCGCCCACGGCGCCCAGCGGCACCAGTTCAAGCGCGTCGTCCAGCAGGTAGATCAGGTTGTTGTCGGTCGGCGTGCCGATCGGCAGGTAGGTGCTTTCGGTGGCCGCCAGGTCGACGCGGAAGAAAGCCACGTCGTCCGAGCATTCGGCCGGGCCATAGGCGTTGACCAGGCCGATCTGTGGATAACGCAGCAGCCACTGACGGGCCAGCTCAGGCGGCATGGCTTCGCCGGTCGGCAGCATCCAGCGCAGGCCGTCGAGGCTCACGCGCTCTTCGGCGAGCAGGCCCTGGATCAGCGACGGTACGCTTTCCAGCACGCTGATGCCCTGCTGCTGAACGTGAGCCAGCAGTGCCTGCGGGTCGCGGGCGATATCGTTCGGCACGATGTCCACACGGGCGCCGAACAGCGGTGCGGCGAGGAACTGCCAGACAGAAATGTCGAAGCTTTGCGAGGCGGTCTGGGCGATCACGTCTTTCTCGCTCAGATCCAGATACGGCACCTTGCTCAGCTGGTTGTTGAGCATGCCGCGCTGTTCGACCATCACGCCTTTCGGCAGGCCGGTGGAGCCGGAGGTGAAGATCACGTAGGCGAGGTTGTCCGGCGCGCTGTAGCGGCCCGGGTTGGTGATCGCATCGTTTTGCTGGACCTGTTCCCAGACCAGCAACTGGACGCCAGCGTTGTCGGCGATCAGTTCGCGAGCCTGCGCTTCGCAATCAGCGCTGCACACCAGCACTGGCGCACGGCTCTGGCCGATCACGCCAGCAAGGCGCTGGTTCGGCAGCGCCGGGTCCAGCGGCAGGTAGCCAGCGCCAGCCTTGAAGCTGCCGATGATCATGCCCAGCAGGTCCGGGCCACGTTCGGCGAGCAAGGCGATCGGCTGGTCGAAGCCGGCACCGGCCTCGATCAGGGCATGGCCCAGGCGGTTGGCGGCGGCGTTGAGCGCTGCGTAGCTCTGCTGCTGATCGAGATAGCTGACGGCGGTCCGCTCAGGATGTGCTGCCACCCGCTCTTCGAACTGCGCCACATAGCTGCGTTCCAGCGGGTACTCGCGAGCGGTCTGGTTGCAGCCCTCGCTGACAAAGCGACGCTCCTCCTCGCCCAGCAGCGGCAGCTCGCCGATCCGCGCTTCGGCGTCGGCGCATACGGCTTGCAGCAGGTTGCGCCAGTACCCGGCGAGGCGCTCGACGGTGGCTCGCTCGAACAGATCGGTGGCGTAGGTGAAGGAGGCCTGGAGTTGCTCGCCCTCGCCGCTGGTTTCCAGCATCAGGTCGCAGGCGAGGGCCTGGTCGCGCTCGTCGGCGGCCAGTTGTCCGGCATCCGGGCTTTCCACCCGCAGCCCGCAAGCCAGTTGCCGGGCGCCGACCTCGGCCACTTGCGGCCGGTGGTTGTACATCGCCTGGAACAGCGGATTGCGGTCCTGCCCGCGGGCCACCTGCAGGCCGTCGGCCAGGGCCTCGAACGGCAGGTCCTGATGGGCCTGGGCGCCCAGGGCGGCCTGGCGGACCTGTTGCAGCAGTTCGCTGAAACTGCTGTCGCCACGCACCTGGCTGCGCAGCACCTGGGTGTTGACGAAGAAGCCGATCAGCCCTTCGGTTTCACTGCGGGTACGGTTGGCAATCAGACCACCGACACGGATATCGGTCTGGCCGCTGCAGCGATGCAACAGCACCTTGAACGACGCCAGCAGGACCACGAACAAGGTCACGCCCTGGCGCTGGGCCAAGGCCTGCAGGCCGTTCAGCAGTGCCGGGTCGAGGGCGATGTCCAGGTGTCGGCCTTTCTGGCTGGGCAGCGGAGGATGGGGACGATCGGCCGGCAACGCCAGCACCGGGTGTTCATCGCCCAGGTGCTCGCGCCAGTAGGTCAGTTGCCGGGCCTCCTCGCCCGCCTCCAGCCAGGCGCGCTGCCACAGCGCGTAATCGCGGTACTGCACCGGCAAGGGCGCGATGGCGGGTGTCCGGCCCTGGGCCAGGCTGTCGTAATAGCCCAGGCACTCGTCCAGCAGCACGCCCATGGACCAGCCATCGGTGATGATGTGGTGCAGGGTCAGCAGCAGGATGTGCGACTCGGCGCCCAGGCGCAGCAACTGCACGCGCAGCAGCGGGCCCTGCTGCAGATCGAATGGCCGCGCGGCCTCGTGGGTCATCCGCACCTGGGCCGCGGCCATATCGGCGACCTCATGGACCTCGATGGTCAGCGGCTGCGCTGGCGCCACGCGCTGGCCGGCGTGGTCTTCGTCCTGGAAGAAGGTGGTGCGCAGGCTTTCATGGCGCTCGATCAACAGGCTGAACGCGCGCTCCAGCGCCGGGATATCCAGCGAGCCGTACAGGCACAGGGAAATCGGCAGGTTGAAACCTGCGGCCTCGGGATCGAGCTGCCAAAGGAACCAAAGGCGCTGCTGGGCATGGGACAAGCCGTCACGCCCGGCGACACCTTCGCAGGAGGGGATCGGAAACTGGGCGAAGTCCACCTGTTCGCGACGCAGCGCGTCCAGGAACAGGCTGCGCTTCGCGGCTGGCAACTCGACGAAACGGCGGGCGAGTGTCCGGGCTTGTTCGGCATTCATGCAGTGGGTCCTTGCTGATCGGCGTGACCGTGGTTTGGTCGTATCAACAAGGACGAACTGGAAGGGAAATATTTAGAAAGGAATGGGGGTGTTGGTCGGGGAAGCTTGTTGGGGATGGATCGCGGTGCATCGCGAGGTGCATGTCGGTGTTTTTCTGGCGCCCTCAAGATCGAGCGCCGCCCGCGCGGCGCATCGCGAAGCGCATGCCGGTGTTTTTCCAGCGCCCTCCAGATCGAGCGCCGCCCGCGCGGCGCATCGCTGGCAAGCCAGCTCCCACATTTGTT